>JAOZRC010000635.1 GCA_029940345.1 Desulfobacterales bacterium | reverse complement strand
TGGCATTTGCCTGCACCTTTTGCGCCTTTGCTGCGGCCGACCTGGCCGGTGTCATGCGGCTGCCATACTCGCACAATGTCAAAATTATCCGCCTGCCTTGCACCGGCAAATTGGATCATATCTATGTGCTGCGGGCGTTTGAGCGAGGTATTGATGGCCTTTTTGTGGCCGGTTGACTGGAAGGGCAATGTCATTTCCTGGAAGGAAATACCAACGCTAAGAAAAGAATCCGTCATCTCAAAATGCTTTTAAGCCGGGTGGCGATTGATCCGCAGCGTCTTGCCATGTATAACCTGTCTGCGGCTATGGGGCCTGAATGGGCACGGATATGCATCGGGTTCACCGAAAAAATAAAGCTGCTCGGGCCATCACCGGTATGGCTTGCTGACCAGAAAAAACGTGTAAAGGAGTCCTTGTAATGATTGTTGGCAAACAGAAACCACCCGATGAAATCTGGGCGATGATTCGTTCTTATAAAAAGGTTTTAATTTTCGGTTGCAACACCTGTATCGCGGTGTGTCATGAAGGGGGCGGCAAAGAGGCTGAAATTCTGGCATCCCTGATGCGCATCAAGGCCAAACAGGCCGGCGTCGATATGGAAATACGCCATGCCGCGATTGAAAGACAGTGCGAACATGAGTTCTTCGACACCGCCCTTGAAGAGATAGAGTGGGCCGAAGCGGTGTTGACCACCGCCTGTGGCGTAGGCGTCCAGTTTATGGCTGAAAAATTTCCGTCTCTTCCGGTTTCACCAGGCGTGAATACGACTTTTTTAGGAGCCACCGACCAGCCCGGTGTGTGGGAAGAAAAGTGTCAGGCCTGCGGACAATGCATCCTGGATCAGACCGGGGGGATTTGTCCCATTTCACGATGCGCCAAACGCTTATTGAACGGGCCGTGCGGTGGCTCTTCAAATGGCAAATGTGAAATTGATGACACGCTTGACTGCGCCTGGCAATTGATCATCGAACGCCTCCGCTTATTGGAAAGGCTGGATGATTATGAAAAACTGGCACCGCTAAAGGATTGGTCTGCCGAGCGCGCCGGCGGTCCGCGCAAGCTTATTAGCGAAGACTTTTGATTGTTGCTTGTTGACTGATGATTGATACGGGAATTTGATTTTTTATTCAAGGAGGAAGCATGAAGACCTTTGCCTCACTGGTCGAGGAAGTTCAGAAGCCGGGTTTGTGCCATCTTTGCGGCGGATGTCTGACATTCTGCACGGCCATTAATTATGGCGCCCTGGAGATGGGTGAAAACGGCATGCCGTACCTGAGTGACATGGAAAAATGTATAGAATGCGGCCTTTGCTATTCGATATGTCCCGAAATCAAAGAACTGGATGATGACATCCGAAAAATCGGCGACTGGAGCGAACCGCTGGGCTGTATCATGGAAACGCACGTTGCCCGCGCCACCGACCCGGGAATTCGCCAAAATGCCATCGACGGAGGGGTCGTGACCGGTTTGCTGCTTCATCTTTTCGAGGAGGGACGCATTGATGGCGCTATTGTCACCAAACCGTCAGGACGTTTTCAACGTGAACCATGGCTTGCCATAACGAGAGATGAGATCGCGGCCTCCGCAGGCTTTTATTTTGACACGTCGCACGGCATGAAACGTTTCCTGAACGGCTATTCGATCTATACGCCCCCCACTCAGAAGCTGCAGTCCATGATTCAACAAGGACTGCGCAAAGTGGCTCTGGTAGGGATGCCGTGCCAGATCACCGCCATTCGTAAAATTGAGGCGCTGGGCGTGCTTCCGTCCGATTCAATTCACTATTGTCTGGGGCTTTTTTGTTCGGGCAACTTTATTTTCGGCCCAGAGCAGCAGGAAAAATTAGCGGAAATTGGTGCGTTTAAGTTGGAAAATGTCAAGAAGATGAATGTCAAGGAAACGTTTTTAGTTCACCTGAAGGACGGGGAAACAAAATCGATCCCGCTGGAGCGCCTTGATTTTATGAAACGTCCGGCCTGCCGATTTTGTGCGGACTATGCCGCCGAATTTGCGGATATCTCTTGCGGAGGCATTGGCGCGCCTGATGGCCATACCTCAGTGATTATCCGTACCTCAACGGGTCGTAAGCTTTTTAATGACGCTTGCGGCCAGACGATTGAACTTTACAACGCTAAGGACAATGCCGCCCTTACAGCCAAAGTCTTAAAACAGATAGAAGCAGCCTCTTCAGCCAAGAAACGTTTGGCCGCCAAACATCGCCAAACGCTTCATAAAGCCAAGTAAGTGCTTCCACTTTATCACATGTCGACATATAGTATTCCAACTTCGAACTTTAACAAGAATAGGAACACAGTGCATGAACCGCAAAATCAGGTTGGCAATTATTACATTTTTGCTAATTTTTAGTACTTTGGCATCCGCACAAGAGTTGGCCATTCTCACCGAAGACACCCCTCCTTTAAATTTCACCAGGGATGGCCGGCTAACAGGCTCTTCAACTGAAATCGTGCGTGAAATTCTAAAACGGCTTAATCAAACGGACACGATCCAAGTTGTACCTTGGGCCCGCGGATATCATCAGGCGCTGACACAACCTGATGTGGTCTTGTTTTCAACAACCCGGACCGCGGAAAGAGAAAACCTGTTTCAATGGGTGGGGCCCTTATGCATTATCAAATGGGTGTTTTACGCAAAAAGAGGCGCTGACATTCGTATCAACTCACTCGCAGACGCCAAAAAAGTCGGCTCAATCGGAACATATAAAAATGATGTCAGGGAGCAATTTCTTCAACAACACGGCTTCACCAATCTTGACAGCAGTAATTCTCCCGTAAGCAATTTTAAAAAATTATTAAGCGGTCGCATTGATTTATGGTTTTCCGCCAATTTGGGCATTCCGGATATCGCTAAAAAAGCGCATGCCGATCCGTCAGATGTGGAACCGGTTTTCACTTTCAGAGCTTCAACCCTTTATATCGCTTTTTCAAAAAAAACGTCGTCTGTAATCGCAGATCAATGGCAAGTGGTACTCAATGAAATGTATAAAGACGGAACCTTTGCCCGAATCAGCCAAAAGTGGCTGCCGGAAGACAGCATTCCGGCCATTGAGCCAGACGATTCCCCACGTCTGACGATTTACACCGAAAACAATCCCCCTTCCAGTTTCGGTGCCAATGGCGAAGTGAAAGGCTTTTCAGTGGCAATCGTGCGCGCCATTCTGAAACGCATCGGCCATCCGGATACGATTCAACTCGTGCCGTGGGCGCGCGGCTTTCATCAGGTGAAAATCAAGCCTGACGTCGCCCTGTTTGCCACAACGCGTTTGCCGCAGCGTGAGAAGCTATTCAAATGGGTCGGCCCGCTATATACACAGCAATGGGGTTTTTATGGCAAGCAAGGTGTGCTTTTTGGAATTAAATCTCTGGAAGATGCCAAGACCCTACCTCGCATCGGAACCTATCGCCAGGATGCCAAAGAGCAGTATCTGAAGGCCCGAGGGTTTATCAATCTTGTCAGCACCAACAATAATTACGGTAATGTTAGCCATCTTATGAGTGGTGAGATTGATCTTTGGGTCAGTTCCGATTTCAATATGCCCCATATCGTGCGGCAGCTCGGTGTGAATCCCGATGC
>JAOZRC010000634.1 GCA_029940345.1 Desulfobacterales bacterium | reverse complement strand
ATTACTTTGTGCTGCATGTGTGCTGGGAGCTGTGTGTATCTGGTTTTTCAGTAATTCATTATCGACATTAAATACTGGCGCTATATTCACCGCCTCAATCATCGTTGCGTTGACTGTGGCATTTAATCAGTTTCTGGCGGCTTTTAAAGTCAGAGAATTAATGGAACCATAATCCGCTAACCAAAAAATTAAGCTGACGGCGAAAACGCCGGCGGCGCTGACGCGGTAGGTTAATGTGGTGCCGCAACTTATTTAGGTCGTCATGATGTTTAAACAGATTGAAAAAATATAACTAATAAATAATGTTTCTTTATTAAACCGAAGACTTGCCGGCAGTATCCAATTTCCAGTGTAACAAAGTTTGATTCGACAGGAGAAACAACATGAGAATCGAAACGGTTCGATTAAAGAATTTCAAAACATTTGAGAATGCCGAACTGGATGATATTCCAGCCTTTTGTATTGTTGTAGGAGCAAATGGAACCGGAAAATCAACCCTGTTTGATTTTTTTGGATTCCTTAAGGATTGCCTTACTTATAACGTATCAAGCGCTCTGCTTAGTCGAGGAGGTTATAAAGAGGTTGTTAGTCGTGGAAAGCATGGCCAGTCGATTTATATCGAACTGCAGTTCCGTCTCGATATCACTGGTGCGGAACGACTCGTGACTTATATTCTGGAAATTGCACAAGTGTCCGGAAAGCCGAGTGTGGAACGAGAAATACTTCGATATAAACGGGGTGCATATGGCTCGCCATATCACTTTCTTGATTTTAAAAGGGGCAAAGGTTACGCCGTAACAAATGAAGAGGATTTCAGCAAAACAGAAGAAGAGCTGGATCGAGAGCCGCAAATACTGAGTAGGCCGGATATGCTTGCCATAAAGGGTTTAGGCCAATTTCAGCGTTTCAAGGCTGCCAATGCATTCCGCCAGATGCTGGAAAGTTGGTACGTTTCAGATTTTCATATCAACCTCGCCCGTGGCAGTAAGGACGCTGCGGGATATTCCGATCATCTTTCCGTTTCTGGTGACAATCTTCAATTGGTTGCAAGCAATCTTTATGAATCACATCGAGAAACATTTGATGAAATTATAAACAAAATGAGGGAGCGTGTACCAGGCATCGGTATAATCAATCCAGCACCCACTGATGATGGGCGATTATTACTGAAATTTCAGGATGGCTCCTTTAAAGACCCATTCATTGACAAATATGTATCTGACGGCACTATAAAAATGTTTGCATATCTAATTCTCCTCTATGATCCGAGCCCACACCCTCTGCTTTGTGTTGAGGAACCTGAAAATCAGCTATATCCGAAATTACTTTGGGAATTGGCTGAGGAATTTCGTTCTTATGCCAATCGTGGTGGGCAAGTTTTCGTGTCGACGCATTCACCAGATTTTCTTAATGCTACCCGACTGGATGAAGTGTTCTGGCTGGTAAAGGATGCTGGATATACACAAGTTAAACGTGCAAGGGATGATGAACAAATATCGGCTTATATGAATGATGGCGATCAAATGGGTTACTTATGGAAACAAGGCTTTTTCGAAGGAGCTGATCCTAAATGATGACACCTGTGTTTTTTCTGGAAGAGCTATCCGCAAAGCAGATGCTAAATGGCATATTATCGAAGATTCTACCGGATAACATACAACCTCGATTTGTTGTTTTCGAGGGAAAACAGGATTTAGAAAAGCAGTTGGTAAGAAGATTGAGGCTCTGGAGAATGCCAAACTGTCAGTTTTTTGTCTTGCGTGATCAAGATTCTGGGGATTGCCGATTGATAAAGCGTAATCTTTTAGAAAAATGCAATAAGGCTAATAAGCCAAAGACAGTTGTACGTGTTGCCTGTCATGAATTGGAAACTTTTTATCTTGGTGATCTACGAGCTGTAGATAAAGGGCTAAAACTTGGCAAGCTGTCTAAACTGCAGAACAAGCGGAAATATCGTGAACCGGATAACCTTTCTAATCCAGCTCAAGAATTAATAACCTTGACAGATAACCGCTACCAGAAAGTTTCCGGCTCTCGGGCAATCAGCAAATATCTAAGCCTGGATGGAAACCGTTCTCATAGTTTTAACGTATTGGTGAAAGCCATAATAGAGGTATTCGACACATAACCATCGGCTACACACAAATTCGGGCTAAAAAATGGCCCTCACCTGTGAGCCGGAACATTCTATTGGCTAATTCGCTGACTCGGAGCAGACTGATGTGATCAGGCAAATCAAACCAAGGCGGCAGAGCCGCAGTTATCAGTTGTCAGGGTGCAAAATACGGGGTTCCTGCCCCCTGCCCCCTGAATCCTGTCAACTGAATATATTCGGGTCCCCCGGAATTGGAGGACGTAACATGAAAGTCAAAAAACTTGGGATCCATAATTTCAGACACTTCGTTGATCTGGAAATTGAATTTGATGAGCGACTGAATGTCTTTGTGGGTATCAATGGTGCGGGAAAGACCAGCATCCTTGATGTGCTGGCGATAATGCTGTCCCGATTGATCGGAAGGATTCAATCCTCGCACGGGACCGGGCGTTTTTTTTCCGACGCGGATATCCATATGGGGACATCCGAAACAGCCAATCATATTTGGATAACGTATAAAGGGCTAAATGTTGATTGGAATGTCACTAAGACAAAACGAGGAAGACGAAAGCAATCCATATCAAATCTGGGTCAAATCAAGAAAGTCGTGGAGATTGTTCAGCGTGAAGTTGAAAGTGATCATAAGACCAGCTTTCCCCTTGCTGTATATTATTCCGTAAATCGTGCCGTACTGGATATCCCATTACGGATTCGAACCCGGCATAAATTCGAGCAGCTTGACGCCTATAATCAGGCTTTGACGGGAGCAAGAAACGATTTCAGGCTTTTTTTTGAGTGGTTCAGGGAACGTGAAGACCTTGAAAACCAATTGAGATTATCGCAAGGCCAAAGGAACATAGATTATCGGGACCCTCAGTTGCAGGCTGTTCGCGATGCGATAGAAAGTATTGCCGGATTTTTTGATATCAGAATCTCTCGGAATCCATTGAGGATGGAGGTGCGTAAGGAAGAGAATGTATTGAATGTGGGGCAGTTGTCTGACGGCGAAAAATGTACTCTGGCGCTTGCCGGTGATTTGGCGCGTCGTCTTGCAATCGCCAATCCGAGTATGGCTGAACCATTGAATGGAACAGGGGTTGTCCTGATCGATGAGGTTGATCTGCATCTGCATCCGGGATGGCAACAGGAGATTGTTGGTAAACTTATGGCTACTTTTCCCAATTGCCAATTTATCGTCACAACCCACAGCCCTCAGATCCTCACCACGCTGCGCTCTGAAAACATCCGGATGCTTCTGCGGGATGAAAAAGGGGTCTGGCAGGCCGCCATTCCCAGTAGAAGTCCTCTGGCGCATGAGCCGGGCGATGTGTTGGCGTGGATCATGGATACCCACCCGAAACCGGAAATTGAGGGAGTAAGTCAGAAGCTGCGAGAATATGAAAGACTTACGAGAAAAGGAAAAGCCTCTACAAACGAAGCTGAAAAAATAAAAAACGAACTTGAACAGAGAGGGTATCAATTTAACGAAGCGGATATCGCG
>JAOZRC010000071.1 GCA_029940345.1 Desulfobacterales bacterium | reverse complement strand
CATAGGCTTAAGACATATTTCAAAATCACCAATTATGACCGTGCCAAGTATAAACAATCAAACGAACGTGATTTTTTGTTGTAGACTTCTGAGTTGTTCTGTCAAGCAGAAATATATTTTAGCAAAGGTGAATTTGCCCGGCGTAACGCTTGCAGTTGCGTAAAAGGAAGCCTGAAAAACAGCATCCCTTCGAAAAACAGCAATTCTGCCAGTTATCCCTAACTCCCTAACTGCTGAATAAAAGTCATTATGACTCTTCACAGGATCTTAATTCGCAAGGGATGGCCGTGATTGTGGTGCGCCATGAAGCTGTTATAAATAAAAAATTCAAACTGCCGCTAAAAGGACTGAGGCTACCCACATAAAGCGGGACAGTTGTAGGTTGGGTTGAGGAACGAAACCCAACAACAGCCTGATTTCGTTGGGTTTCGTTCCTCAACCCAACCTACGACTACATTTAGTGCCCCAGCTTATGTTGGTAGCCAAGACTGAAAAGCATTTGCATCAGGCCGTCAATTTTTTCATCATCTGGCGAAGCGGTTCTATTTCAGTGTCTCTGTCATCGGCTTTGAGCGCCAGGAGTTTGCAAAGCAGGGAACGCTTCAGAATCAGATCGGCGATTTTTTCCACCTTGACCTTAATAATATCAAAATGGCAGAACTGCTTTCCCTTGCTTCGGTTATAAGCAAACCAGAAACGGTCTGCGACCGGTTTCCGCCAGACCGCTTCATCCGTATAAATGACCATACTTCATACGGGCATTTTTTTCAAGAGCCAGGCATAACAGGAATATTCGAAAACACGTTGGCTTAGTCCTTGCAATCTGCAGCGCTTTGATTTACGATTTCAGCATTCTTCATTTTGTACCAAACAGTTTAAACATTACAAAGGAAATACGTCATGCCCCGAACAATTGTCACAATTTTATTGATTTGTGTACTGACAATTTTACCAGCGTCTATGAATGCCGCACAACGCAGCATTAAACGCAATACGCAAGAAACCCGTCTGGCGCTGGTGATCGACAATGGCGCTTATAAAAGTTCGCCGCTTAGAAATCCGGTGAATGATGCCAGAGATATGACCGATGCGCTGCAAAAGCTTGGCTTTGATGTCATTTATAAAAAAAATTCAGGCTTACGCTTAATGGAGGAGGCGGTGCGTCTGTTTGGCAAACGTCTGCAAAGTGGCGGCGGAGGGTGACGACAGCAACGGGGTTTATACAATGATGGATAATCGGATTATTTGAATGATTTGATCATTTAAGTTCAAACAAATGAATGATGCTGCGAAGCAAAAAATATTGGAACTACAAGGATTTTATGAAAGAAAGGATTTTTGCCAGTTGATATACTCTGCCTGGGGATACGCAAGCTGAAGCTTGCACTCCGGATTTTTCATACATAAAGAAGTCAATCCTTGCTCATATGAAATCCTTGTAGTTTTATTATCAATGGCAGCCAAAGCTCGTCTGAAAAAGAGGAAACCATGCGTAATTTTCATTCATACGGACCGGTCAGTTGCAAACACCACTTTTGTGTTGCACGCAATGATTTGATAAAACAATGTACGGAACAACTTGTTGGCGACCTGCAAGAAGGCGGCCATTATTTTACGATTTGGGCGCCGCGGCAAAACGGCAAGACTTGGCTGGTGCAAGAGGTTCAAAAGCGTGTGGACGTTTATCAAAAAGCTGATTTTATTACCGGTGTTATGTCTATGCAGGGCGTCATTTTAAAAGATGAAGACCCGGCGGAAAAATTTCTGTCCCATGTTCCGCTGTTGGTATGGGAAACTTTCGGTTTGAAAGTTGAAACACCCTCTGACTGGGGAGCGTTCAAACAGATTTTCAGCCGTCAAGACGGGTTGTTTAAACAGCCGGTTATCCTGTTCATTGATGAATTTGACAGTTTGCCGGCTAAAGTGATTGATATGCTGGTCACCCTTTTCCGGGATATGTATCTGAAACATAACAACTATCAGCTCCACGGCCTGGCGCTGATCGGCGTGCGCGCGGTGCTGGGTGTGGGAAGCGACCGCGGTTCGCCTTTCAATATTCAACGCGCCTTGCATGTGCCCAATTTCACGTCGCAAGAAGTGCATGAGCTTTTTAAACAGTATCAAGATGAAAGCGGCCAGGAAATTGTACCGGAAGTCACCGAACAGGTGTATGAATCCACGTGCGGACAACCGGGGCTGGTATGCTGGTTTGGCGAGTTGTTGACGGAAAAATACAATCCGGGTGATGATAAGCCCATAGACATGCGCCTATGGAAAAAGACCTACCGCGGGGCCTGCGCTATCGAATGGAACAACACGGTTCTGAATATAATCAAAAAGGCTGGCGCCGAATATCTTCCTTATGTGCTGAAACTCTTTTCAAAGTCAGACATCCGTTTCAGCCTCAGAGCGGATTGGTGCGGCTATCTCTATCTGAACGGCATTATCGATTATACGACTGTGACGGATGCTGACGAAGAAGAGACCTATATATGCCGGTTTTCATCTCCCTTTGTTCAGGAATGTCTTTATGAGGCGCTGATGTATGAAATCACAGGCGATGAAATGCCTATTTTAGCTTTAGCGCCCCTGGATGATCTTGCCGATGTTTTTGAAAAAGATATGCTTGACCTGCCCGCCCTTTTGCAGCGCTACAAAGATTATCTTGCAAGGCTCAAAGCCGAAGGCTTGAATCCCTGGAAAGACCAGCCTCGCCGGGCTGATCTTCATTTAACCGAGGCTGTGGGGCATTTTCATCTCTATGCGTGGCTTCTCTCGGCAGTGGCGCGGCAATGCACTGTCAGCCCTGAATTTCCTACGGGCAACGGCAAGGTTGATATCCGCCTGAAATGC
Source organism: Desulfobacterales bacterium (assembly GCA_029940345.1). Taxonomy (GTDB): domain Bacteria; phylum Desulfobacterota; class Desulfobacteria; order Desulfobacterales; family JAUCGF01; genus JAUCGF01. The sequence goes on along the minus strand of JAOZRC010000071.1, from coordinate 10,562 downwards.
GGCCTGAAATCAGGCATTATCGAGATAAAAAGCTTCACTGACGCCGCACAGGTCAAAGAAGCCAAAAATCAGGCGGCTGAATATGCCATGCAAACCGGTCTTAATTCTGTAACAGTTGCCCTTTTTGTGCCTTCGGAAGATGAAGAGATACTGGCGCAGCTTTCAGGAGAAGTGGTTATTGAGAAAGTAAACGTCAGTGTATGCGCTATCGGATGGGTTTAAGAGCCTGTTTGAGATTTAACGCGGGAAGCTGTCCCGCGTGGTTCGTGGCGAGCGTTAAGCGGAACGGCTTTCCGCTTTACATATACGGGCAGTTTGTTTTGTTCGGAACTACAAGGTGTTCGTGTACCACAAGGAATTTTTGCCAGTTATATGCTTTGTCTGGGGATATGCAAACTGAAGTTTGCACTCCGGATTTTTCATACATAAAGAAGTCAATCCTTGCTCATATGAAATCCTTGTAGTTTTATTATCAATGGCAGCCAAAACTCGCCTAAAAAGGAGGAAACCATGCGTAAATTTCATTCTTACGGCCCGGTCAATTGCAAACACCATTTTTGTGTTGAACGCAATGATTTGATCAAACAATGTACGGAACAACTGGTGGGTGATCTGCAAGATGGCGGCCACTATTTTACGATCTGGGCACCGCGGCAGGTCGGCAAGACCTGGCTGATGAGGCAGGTGAAAAAGCGTATTGAAGCGCAATATGGCGACCGTTTTATTTGCGCAACACTTTCTATGCAGGGGTTGATTATGAAAGATAATGACCCTGATGACGTTTTTTTCGATCATGTTCCTAAGTTGTTTCGCAAAAATTTGAAGTTGAAAGTGCCCAAGCCCTTGAATTGGGACGGATGGAACGATTTGTTTGCAGCGGATGCGGAAATATTCGACCGCCCGGTGCTTCTGTTTATTGATGAATTTGACAGCATGCCTGCCCAAATCATCGACATTCTGGTGACTCTTTTTCGGGATATGTATCTGAATCGAGAGGGATTCATAATTCATGGCCTGGCACTGATCGGCGTGCGCGCTGTGTTAGGCGTAGGAAGCGACCGCGGCTCGCCGTTTAACATTCAACGCGCTATGCATGTGCCCAATTTTACGAAGCTGGAAGTGCAAGAGCTTTTTAAACAATATCAGGAAGAAAGCGGCCAGACAATTGCGCCTGAAGTCGTAGAACAGGTTTATGAATCCACGCGCGGTCAACCGGGGCTGGTGTGCTGGTTCGGTGAGCTGTTGACAGAAAAATATAATCCGGGCCATGCTAAAATTATTGATCCGGATGTCTGGAAGCTTGTGTTTCGTAAAGCCTGTTACGTGGAATGGAATAATACGGTGTTAAATCTTATAAAAAAAAGTAAAAAAGGCTACCAGCACAAGGTGTCAGAATTATTCACCCGTTCTGACATAAAATTCACCCTGGATGCCGAATGGTGCGGTTATTTGTATTTAAACGGCGTAATCGATTCTGAAACCCATTTCACGGAGATGGGCGAAGAAATTGAAATCTGCCGGTTTTCATCGCCGTTTATCCAGAAAAGGCTCTATAATGCCCTGGCTTATGATTTTGTGGGAGAACGGCTTCCCATTTTGGCTCTTGAGCCTCTCGACGATGTTGCCGATGTTTTTGAAAAAGAAGAACTCGACCTTTCCGCCCTTTTGCAACGCTACAAAGATTACCTTGCAAGGCTCAAAGATAAAGGCTTAAATCCCTGGAAAGACCAGCCTCGCCGGGCAGATCTTCATTTGACCGAGGCCGTAGGGCATTTTCATCTATATTCATGGCTGACACAGGCAATTGATGATTATTGCATCATCAGCCCTGAATTTCCCACGGGAAACGGCAAGGTTGATTTGCATTTAAAATGCGGCGGGAAAAGAGGGATTATCGAAGTGAAAAGTTACCAAAGCATGTCCAAAGTAAAGGTCGCCCAAAAACAGGCGGCTGAATATGCCAAACAGATCGGTCTTAATGCCGTGACGATTTCCCTTTTTGTGCCGGTGGAAGATGAAGAAATATTGGCGCAGCTTTCAGGAGAGGATGTTATTGAGAATGTCAACGTGAGTGTATGCGCTATCGGATGGGTATAAGATGTCACGCGCGGGAAGCTGCCTTGCGATGTATATAACAATATGCACTCCTTGCAGCTCTCAAAAGTAATACCTGACGCGCAATTCCGCTTTGTAATCGTTTTGTTTTTCTCCGTATTCGGTGTTGTCGGCACCTTGCAGAAAGGTGCCGCGTAACCTGAATTCCAGATCGGTTTTGGGGCTGTAGATAAACTCCGGCACCAGCGAAAAACTTTGGTCGGTCAGGCAGACAATTGAAGTCAGGGCCGGGGTGAAGTAAAGAATATCAAAAGGTTCCTTCTGACTGACTCGCAAATAAAAGTAATCACGCATCGGTTTAACAGACGCTATGGTTTTTGAGGATAACCGGGTGAGTTGGGAAGTGTCCCCATCGGCCAGAAACACATCATAAGCTTGATCTGCAAGCGTGTAGAAATTTTCAGCATCGGCAGCATCGATTCCCCCGCCATTGTGATAGTATTCGGCAATGAGCGTGATATCGCCGGTCGTGAGATAGCGAAGGCCGGCAAGGGCTTGCAGAACGTCCGACGTTTCGGCCGTCAGATTACCCTGGGTGTCTATGGATTGCTTAGCAAAGCCAGTGATCAGAGCCAGTTCCCCGTGAATTTCGAAATTGGCGGTGATATTTCTGGCAAAATCGGTTCCATAACGGGTTGTTCGGCTCTCTCCGGTGAAAAAAACAAAATCGATATCAGTGTCCCAGAGAAGCAAATATAGCTTGGCAGCAAAATTGATGGCAAAATCAATCTCGTTCGATTCACCGAAATCGTCGTTCAGGCCTCCGGTGACCGGGAGGATTACCGGTGTAAAGGCCAGCGTTTGCAGGGGCCCCTCAAAGCTTCTGATCAGATCAGCCGTAATAACGCCAAAGCCCTCCAAAGCCTCGGTGGGATTATCCGGGTCTTTGGGGCGCGCAACAAAAGCAACCGGGTTGAAGGCATAGCCTTTGCCCCATTGAACCGTTTTTTTGCCTAAATCAACCGTGTGGCGCGGGCCCGGTTTTAAGGAAAGCAATCCTTCCTGGAAAACAAAGTCATGATCCCATCCCCGATAATCGTGCCAAAGGGTGCTGTCAGTTCTGAAATAAAGGCTGGCGATACTTTTCTGATAGCTGCCTTCCAGGCGCAGCCCTAAATTGTATTGTTTGAGTACATCCTCCTGATCCTGATCAAAGAAGCGCAGCTTGTACATAGCCGCATCATGATCAAGGCCAAAGGCAACCGGCCTGAATTCGAAAAAACCACCGAGGCTGTAGGGCTTTTTGGCGATCTCCTTTTCAATTTCCGACAAGTCGAACTGGTATTCATCCTGCCCCCAAACGCCCTGTGGAAACGTTAAAAGCAGGCTCGCAACATATACGCTAACAACAAGCAGTGTCTTGATCATCATAAGTTTCGGACGCACGCAAGAAAGTTCTCGGAATCGACCGGTTGAATACGTTTTTTGAGACTCCCTAAAAACAGGGAATAGCTGTCCGGCATTTGATTTTCTGAAACTTGAACCACGAATGAACACGAATAGAAACGAATAAATGACAGCACCCATCCTTGCATTCAAATCGGCACGTCGTTTGGCCTTATTCAACCGGATAAAGCCAATTTTTAAAATGATCTTCCCGTCCCTCGGTTATTTTGTTAAGCAATGCGGATAGCTTATCGGTCAGCGGTCCCGGCGTTATCTCTATCTCCCGATCTTCAATTTTATTTATCGGATGCACTTTAAACGGTGTGCATGATAAAAAAATTTCATCCGCTTTGAAAAGCAGTTCAGGCGTCAAACGCCCTATATATGTTTCAATGCCGACAAAAGCGGCGGCTTCCAAAACGGATCGGCGCGTAATGCTATCAAGAATCGTACCTAGCGTTGCGGTCATCAAACAGCCGTCTTTAACTAAAAATACCGAATTGGTGCCGCATTCGGCGATAAATCCCTGGGTGTCTAACATAATCGCATGTTCAAAGCCGCGTTGATTGGCTTCCATTTTGGAAATCATGCCATTCAAGTAATTCGCGGATACTTTGGCTTCAACCGGAACCGTCTGCGGGTCTGGTTTGCGCCATTTGGAGATACAGGCGCTTTCCGCCGATTTGACCGTAAAATCCGCATCCGGAATATCTTTCGACGGGTCTGCCACAAAAATAGAAACATCGGACAACCGCTGGGGCGGCAGGATATCAAAGGCGATCTGGGGAAAATAAGCGACGATTTTAATCATACCGTGTTCAATTTTATTGCGCCTGACCGTTTCCTCAACCTTAGCGTAGAACTCGTTGTGTGATAACGGCAGTTCCATATTGATTAATTCGGCTGATTTAAAAAGGCGTTTAATGTGATCTTTAAGTCGAAAAATCATCGGCCATTTGGGGGTAGAATGTAAACTGATCACTTCAAAAATTGCCGAAGCCCTTGCCAAACTGTGACTCATTATATGAACCTGCGCATCTTTCCAGGCAACGAAAACGCCGTTCATATAAACAATGCGATCATCTATCATAAAAGCCTCCTTTGGTTTGCTGTCATTTAACACTAGCGTCTTTTTATATCATTACTTAATTACTGTCAAATTGTTCGATACGAATTGTAGCCAATTGTGTTTTGTTGCGAAAACACCATTGAACTCATAACGGATTATTTCTTGACAAACGGCGCTATTTATCTTTATAGTTATTCCGTTTTAGGCAAGTGTTAAATAATTGAAGGTTAATCACTAATTGAATGAAAGGAAATCGGATTATGAAAAAACAATTGGGAATCGCTTTTATGCTTCTACTGGCAGTCGGATTACTTGCCAGCGGTGCGGCTATGGCCAAAGTTTATAAAATTGGAGTCACGGTCATTGTTTCGCATCCCGCTTTGGAAGCCGATCAAAAAGGATTTGAAAAGGCGTTAAAAGAGGCAGGTGTTGAGGCCGAATATGATTACCAGAATGCCCAGGGGGAAATGTCCAACGCCCAGGCAATCGCCCAGAAGTTTGCTGACGACAAAGTTGATCTTGTGCATGCCATTGCGACGCCCACCGCCCAAGCGGCCTGTAAGGTTATTAAAAATATCCCCGTGGTCTACTCCTCCGTGACCGACCCGGTGGATGCCGGTCTGGTGAAAACTATGGACGCTACCGGTACTAATGTCACCGGTGTATCAGATGCGTGGCCGATTGATCGCCAGATCGAATTGTACCATGAAATGCTGCCAAAAGCCAAGAAGTGGGGCACGATCTATAATGCCGGCGATGCCAATTCGGTTAAAAGCATCGGCTGGACTCGTGAAGCGATGAAAAAACGAGGTCTTGAACTGATTGAAGTGACGATTGCCAACTCCAGTGAGGTTTACACAGCGGCGCAATCCCTTGTTGGACGTGTTGACGCTATTTATATCACTTCGGACAATATGGTGGCCTCGGCCTTAGGCTCGGTGTCTAAAGTCTGCAATGGCAATAAGATTCCTTTTTTTGTCGGTAACACCGATCAGGTTGCTTTGGGTGCCATTGTTGCCTTAGGATTTAATTATTCCGAAGTTGGGTATTCCGCTGGTAAAAAGGCCGTCCAGATTTTAAAGGATGGTAAAAAATCCGGCGCGATTCCATCCGGACTGGCGGATAAACTGGATTTACATATCAGTTTAAAAAACGCGCAAAAACAGGGTGTTAAAATTTCTCAAAAGATTATTGATAAGGCTGATAAGGTTGAAAAATAATTTGGCCTGTTTCAAAGCTCAACTACATGTAAGCGGTTGAGCTTAAGCATTATGAGGCGCTTTCAAACGGATGATAATCCTATCCATTTTACCAATTAGTTTAGAGCAGGGTTTGGCTTATGCGTTGGTGGCGTTGGGAATTACACTGGCATTTCGTGTGCTGGCTTTTCCTGACTTGACTGTTGACGGAAGTTTCCCTCTCGGCGGCGCTGTGGCGGCTCGTCTGATTTTTGAAGGAGTCGATCCGACCTTATCAGCGGCCGTCGCCACCTTGGCGGGCTTTGTTGCTGGCAGCATGACCGGGTTGCTTAACACACGCCTGAAAATCAATAGCCTCCTGGCGGGAATCCTGATGATGACCATTCTTTATTCGGTCAATTTAAGGATAATGGGACGCGCCAATATCCAGCTTTTGGATCGGCCCACTATGTTCACTTTTATGGAAAACATGGATATCAGCCGCTATGTCCCCGTCATTATTTTCTTTTTTCTGGTTACATTGGTTATAAAGGCGCTGCTTGATATTTTTCTGCACACCGAATACGGCCTGGCGTTGCGCGCAACCGGCAATAATGAAGATATGATTCGTTCGCTGGGTGTGAACACGGATAACGCCACCGTTTTCGGGTTGGGGCTGTCCAATGCCTTGGTGGCCCTTTCCGGTACGCTCATCGCTCAAGATCAGGGCTTTGCCGATGTCGGTATGGGCATCGGCATGATTGTCGCCGGTCTGGCGTCCATTATTATCGGCGAAGCCATGATCAAACCCAACACGGTGTTTCGCCTGACACTGGCTGCCGTATTCGGGTCATTCCTTTATCGCTTTATTATCTCTTTAGGGTTGCGGATGGGTTTAGCGCCCACTGACCTGAAAATGGCCACCGGGTTTATGGTTATTCTGGCACTCGGCATCCCGGCATTGAAGAAAAGCCGGGAAGGCAAAATTCATTTGCGAGGAATTTGATCGTGGCCGCTAAAATTTTAGTTCTGGAGGGCGTGACCAAGAAATTCAATGCGGGCACGTTAGACGAAAAACGTGCTTTGGATCATATTGATCTGGAAGTCGCCCAAGGGGATTTTATTACGATTATCGGCTCTAACGGCGCTGGTAAATCAACGCTCCTGAACATTATAGCCGGAACCTATTTACCTGATGATGGCCGGATTATGATCGCCGACCGGGATGTCACCCACGCGCCGGAGCACCAAATGGCGCGTTACATTGCGCGTGTTTTTCAAAGTCCGACAATGGGCACCGCCGCTGATATGACCATTGAGGAAAATCTCAGTATCGCCGAACTGCGTGGAAAGCGCCGGGGATTAAGATGGGCAGTCACCCAGGTCCGGCGTAAGCGTTACAGGGAAATTCTCAAAGTTTTAGACTTAGGTCTGGAAGATCGTTTAAAACAACCGGTCGGCCTTCTGTCCGGCGGCCAGCGCCAATCAATGACACTTCTGATGGCCACCTTAACCCTTCCTAAATTGCTACTTTTAGACGAGCATACCGCCGCCCTTGATCCGCGCACAGCCGCCAAAGTCATCGAACTGACCGATACAATGGTCACCCAACACCAACTCACCACCTTAATGATCACCCATAACATGAACCAAGCATTGCGCTATGGCAATCGTATGATTATGCTCCACCAGGGCCGTATTCAGATCGATGTTCAAGGCGATGAAAAGCGGCAACTCACCGTGCGCGAAGTGATTGACAAATTCGGAACAACGCTCAAGGATGAAACGTTGTTGGCTTGTGAGCCGGCGTCATCTTCATAAGGTAATCATAAATAATCAAAGAAAGAGGGCATTCTTCATTGAAGCATAAAAACCTAGGATGCGTGTTTTAGGCAGTTGTCGCGATGAGACTTGAATCGGGAAAAGCTTAAATTAGCAAATAAAGGATACCGAAGTAATCAATGAAACCGTTGCCCGAAGACCTGCAAACGCCTAAGCAAAATTTAGAAGAATTTGCTGAAATTACCAAGAGAGTATTGGGGTATTTACCCAATATCGTATCAGAAAAAGTTGATGCAAAAAATTATACGATACTATCTTCAGACGTAGCCGGGACAAAAAAATATGCCCGACCGTTCAACAACTTGTTATTTATTACTGCAATCGAAGCATTTGAAGAAAAGTACACTTTATTTCTCGCCACCCTTGAAAAAATAAAAAATAGAGAGAAGATTAAAAATAGGGATTATTTTCTCATAGATACAGTTATTTATACCATCCAACAATCTCTTGGTATTGGGATGGATTTTCTATGTAATCCTAACAGTGCCAGAAAGCATGTTGGCAACCGCTTTGAAGAACTGGTTCGTCATATTATTTCGGCAATCGGCGTTGCTAACGACAGAGTTATTTTCAAAATTCCGTATCCTTCCAAAGAAGGTGAAAAATACTATTCTTGTGAAACAGATATTATTTTGTCTCCTTATGAAGAGGTACAATCTGATGCAAAAACAATACACGTAAATGAAATAGTTGTATCTTTAAAAACAACATCAAAAGACAGAATGGGGAAAATATTTCTTGATAAACTCCTGATGCAAAAATTCGCTGAACATCAAGTGAAAGTCGTTGGAATATTTTTAAACGATGTTCAAAGGAAAGGAACCGCTAAAACCAATTATACATTTGTTTCGGGATTGTTTATGGTGTATACAAAATTTTTAGCTCGGCTTGAAGGCGTCTATTTTGTCGATCCCCCTCCGATTACTAAGGAGTCCCCATATAATCAGCATATTGCACCATTTTCAAAATTTATTATTAGTGATATTTGGGGGCTATTATCCACGTAATTTTTTCCTTCTTTCAATTACGTCCGCCTCCTCACCAGGATCTGCGATTCTTTTAATGTGGGCTCTGTCATGTAGCCTTTTCCTTATTGTGTCACAGTATTCAGTTTTTTTCTCACTTCCTAACCATTTCCGGTTAAACGCTTCGGCTACGGCATACGTAGTTCCGGAGCCTCCAAAAGGATCAACAACCAATCCGCCGGAATCAGACGAAGCAAGAACGCATTTTTTTACTAATTCAATAGGCTTTTGGGTCGGATGCGGTTTTCTTTCCCAACTGCTATTTGATAGTGTGGGAATCTCAAAAACATCTTTGGGTTTGGCTCCTTGAGGATGAGGCGTCCAAACATAGTTTTTGCCATTACCATACTGCGATGTTTTAGCCTGAGGATGTTTGGGATATTTTAAGGTGTGGGCATTATATGGAATTCTGACATCATCAACGTTAAATATAATTTTCTTACTTTTTCTGAAATGCAGCAAACTTTCATGTGACCGCCCCCAATCATTGGTTAAATTGGCTTTGTTACGATAAAACCAAACAAGCCATTTACATCCCTTGAAAAGGCTGCTGGCGGCCCATTTAATGTCAGCCAATATTTCAGAAAAACCACAAATATATAAACTACCATGCGGTTCAAGAACTCGGTGCGCCTCTTCAATCCATTTCAAGCTCCACTCTACATATTCCTTCTGAGATTCAAATGTATCCCATTCAGCCTTTCTTATATTGTAGGGAGGGTCAGCGAAAACAAGTTGAACGGTGGAAGTGGCAATTGTTTTGAAAAATTTGATAACATCTTCATTGTATAGCTTGCCTAACTCAGTAGTAAAAAATGGTTCGACTTTATATTGCAAGAAATTAGCATAATCAGTGATGTACATCTGTTCAAGCTCTTTTACAATCTGTTGAACTTGTTCCTCTTTGTAAACCCGGTAATTATTGATCGGGTGCCTTTGAGATGGAAATTTGCCTGAATTATCCCATCTTCTTAACGTTCCCGCGCTCACACCTAAGATTTTGGCTGCTTTACCAATTGTTAAATATTTTCCCATTATGCCATCCTAAAACCGCTAAGATTGTCTAACATTGAACATCATTACATTGATAAACCTTATATAAGATTGTCATTTATTATGTCAAATTGTTTTAAAAGGATTCCAAAAATCAGTTTAAATCTTAGTTAGGAATTCAGAATAGGAATGCAAGCTTTACCTTGCATCGCCAGGGAAGTTATTTCGTCCGCGATTCTCATCCGAAGAGATTGGGAGCCAGGGGAGGAATGAACTGGTAAAAACATTAAATTATTCTTCTGGCGTTTGGATCCGTAATCAGTAATTGCTTTGCCCTGTTAAACGTGTTCTCATTTTCTGTACGAAATATTTGCTTATTACAGGCTCTTTACTTCTACTTTGTTAGATTAGATACAACTTGTTGAAATAATAGAATAATCAAATTTGACGTGATTTTAAAAAACCTAATAAAATCAGATGGTTACCGGTAATCTAACAAAGTAGAATTACACACTTCAAACAAATGGACATTCAATATTTTAGCTAAATATCAAACGGTTAAGTCAAAAGCCAAAAATAATATGGTAAAAGAAAGCCTTAATTACCAACGATTTGGTAAAATCAGGGATGTCCATTTTTAATTGCAATTAATTCAATTTGTTATCTTTACTTTTATGTAAGTGTGTCAGGAGCCTGTATTAAAATACTTAGTGCCCAGGAAATACGACTTACATTTATGACAAGCATACCAAAGCTGCACCCTGGCAAATCCAGTAGGTTGAAGATTTGGTGTCACCTTTCCCTATTGTGGAGGTCGTTGCATATACGTTCCCGTCACATCCCTTTAATAGCCCTGTCCTGAAAATCTTACGTTCCTTATTTAATTGCTCGGTACGCCATATCACTTCAACCGCAGACAAGGTTCCTTTACACAGGCGACAGCGAATTTTGCGG
>JAOZRC010000633.1 GCA_029940345.1 Desulfobacterales bacterium | reverse complement strand
TAAATGTAGTCGTAGGTTGGATTGAGGAACGAAACCTGACTAATTCAGGCTGATGTCAGGTTTCGTTCCTCAATCCAACCTACGTCTGTCCCGCCTTATGTGGGTAGCCAAAACATCTTCAGCCACAGCAAAAGCTCGCATTCCGCTATTTTGGGAAAACCAAAATCAGATCAGTTTATTTCGCCTCTGATCCTATTCGACTATATCGCAACGTAATGCAATATAGTCTTGACCATTTTGCAAAGTAATGTAAAATAGTCGTATGAAATGCGCTAAAGAAAAATTAATAATACAATATTTTGCCAAAAAGATTGTTTTTATAACCGGTTTATTGGCAATATTACTGACACCTGCTTTAGCGACACAAACAACGCCTGCCCAAGGCAGGGGGCCAGATCTGCAATTCAGGCGTCTCTCTGTCAAAGACGGCCTTTCTCACACCGCGGTTTTTGCCATATCCCAAGACCGCAAGGGTTTTATGTGGTTCGGAACCTTAGAAGGCTTGAACAAGTATGACGGTGCGGAGTTTATGGTTTACAAACCGGACCCCGATAATAGCAACAGCTTGAGTGATAGCTTTATCACCGCTATTTACGAAGACCGCGTAGGGAATCTCCTGCATTCACCAAAAACACCGGCTATACGCTTGAAGAAGCGGTGGGTATGAATTCCCGCATTTTAAAATCCGTGGAGTATCCGTCCGAAATTTACAAAGAGTTAGGGGAGACAATCACACGGGGAGACATCTGGCAAGGCGAGCTAATCAATAAAAAGAAAAACGGTGCATTATATTGGGTATTTGCCACCATATCACCGATAAAGGATGAAAATGAAACGATAACTCATTTTGTGGCGATTAATGATGATATCCCTGAACGCAAGCATGCTGAAGCCGAACTGCAAAAAGCAAAAAAAGCCGCTGAAGTCGCCAATCAGGCGAAAAGTGTCTTTTTAGCCAATATGAATCACGAACTGCGCTCGCCGCTCAATGCGATCCTCGGCTTCAGCCAACTGATGGCCCAAGACGCCAATCTCACTCCTGTGCAGCAAGAATATCTGACCACCATTGGACACAGCGGCGAGCATCTGCTATTCCTCATCAACGAGGTGCTGGAACTTTCCAAAATTGAAGCCGGCCGGGCCGAGCTGCATCCGGAAAATTTCGACTTGCACCGGATGCTTACGGAACTGGAAGAGATGATCTGTTTGTCCGCCGCTGACAAAAGCTTGGAGTTGAGCTTTAAAAACCGAGCCGACGTTCCCCAATATGTCCGCGCTGATAAAAACAAACTTCGCCAGGTGTTGATTAATCTGCTTGGTAATGCGGTCAAATTTACCGAAAAAGGAAGAGTGGCGTTATGTGTGTCAGGTAATAACTTTTGCAAGGAAAGTGACAATTTGCCAAAGGTGACCTGCGGCCTGCATTTTGAGGTTGAGGACACCGGCGCCGGCATTGCGCCGGATGAACTCAAAGACGTTTTTGTCCCTTTTGTCCAGACTGCGAGCGGTCAACAATCACAGCAAGGGACCGGATTGGGCCTCTCTATCAGTCAGGAGCATGTGCGCCTGATGGGAGGGGAATTGTATGTAGAGAGCACTTTCGGTGTGGGCAGCACATTTAAATTTGACATGCCGGTGGAAGTGGTCAGTGATAGCCAGGTGGCAACAGAACTGCCGCGCCGTCAGGTGGTTGGCCTACTGCCGGGGCAGCCGGTGTATCGCATCCTGGTGGTGGAAGATGCGGATGCCAGTCGTCTGCTGTTGGTGCGTTTCCTGGAATCAGCGGGATTTGTAGTGCACGAGGCGGTCAACGGCATGGAAGCCGTTAAAATTACGCAAAAATGGCAACCGCACCTGATCTGGATGGATATACGGATGCCTGAGATGAACGACTATGAAACGATTGAAATCATCAAAGCCCAACAATCTGAATTGCGCAAACGTAAAACGGTGATTATTGCCCTCACGGCCAGTGCCCTTGAGGATGACAGGAAAAAAATAAAAGCCGCCGGCTATGATGATTTTCTCCTCAAGCCTTTTCAAAAGGAGGATATTTTTGAGATAATGCGTAAGTATATCGGTGCAGAATATGTTTACGCGGAAACTCCGATTCGTCAGGTGCCTACTGCCGTTAACGCTGTGCCTCCTGTTTCTGATCTCGGTGCTTTAATTTCCGATCTTCCATCGGATTTGCTGGAAAACCTGGAACAGGCCACCATTATTGCCGATATGGAAAGGATATCCGCTTTAATTGCCCAGGTGCGCGATTATGACGACCCATTAGCTGACGCTCTGGACGTGTTAGCAGATGATTTTAAATATAATGATATAGCCGACTTAATTTGGAATACAAAGGAAAACTACAATGAGTGAATACCCCAATGATATTAACCCCATCAATATTTTAGTTGTTGATGATAGTCGCGCCAACTTGCGCTTACTGGTGGATATACTAACGAAACAAAGCTTTAAAGTTCGGCCGGTCAAGGATGGGTATGCCGCACTGGAAGCAGTTAAGGCCCTACCTCCGGATTTGATTTTACTAGATATTATGATGCCTGGTATAAAAGGCTATGATGTCTGTGAACAATTGAAAGCCGATGATCGCTTCCGTGATATCCCCATCATTTTTATCAGCGCCCTGCATGATTCGCAGGATAAAGTTGAAGCCTTTGCCAAAGGCGGAGTGGACTATATCACCAAGCCCTTTCAGCCGGATGAAGTTCTGGCGCGCGTCAACACGCACTTGACGATTTGCAACCTGCAAAAGAGTTTGCAAAAACGCAACGAGCAGCTTGAAGATAAAAACCTGAAACTTGAAAATGCACTGGATCAGGTTAAAAAGCTCTCCGGCTTGCTGCCGATGTGTGCGAATTGCAAAAAAGTCCGTAATGACGAGGGCTATTGGCAAGATGTGGCCAGCTATATTCGGCATCATTCCGAAGCGGAGATCACCCACGGCATCTGTGAGGATTGCACGAAGATACTTTATCCTGAAGTTTATGAGAGACTAAAGCGAAAAGGGAAAATGTGATAAGTGCTTAACCACAAGGTAACCGTTCACTGCTAAATAATGGATGCCCACATCTGTTTGAAAGTAACCGTTCACTCCCCCCTGAGCGGAACGGCTTTCTGCTCTACATAATCACAACTGTGCGTGAGGGTGTAGCGTGGGAAGCTGTCCCGCGTTAGCTTACATGTAGGGGGGAGTGAGTGAACGGTTACGTTTGAAAATCGGTAGGTCGGGTTTAGCGTAGCGTAACCCGGCGTTAAATCTGGTTCTTGTCGGGTTACGCTTCGCTAACCCGACCTACTGCTTCTGCGAAAGGGAGGAGGGAGCGAACGGTTACCTTCCATCTGATGAGTGGGAAAAAATTCATTTACAAATTAGTTTAAAATACAATAACTATCACTTTTAATTCCACCCATCAAATATTGCCAGTTGAAAAGTTTTTTGACAGGCCGTATAATATTCTGTTATTTGTTATAAATTTAGTATTTTATATGGACTGCGGCGCGAAATTTCCACTGTACCATTGAATAGATGAATAATGTGTGATACTGATCTGAAAATTTTCAACCTGTGCGGTTAATATAAAATGTAG
>JAOZRC010000070.1 GCA_029940345.1 Desulfobacterales bacterium | reverse complement strand
CACCATCGTCTAAGCTCGACAATACGGTGGGTTTCGTTACGCTTCACCCACCCTACATGGCGCAATATACACAAAAAGGTTGCGCTCAAATGAGTAAGCAACTCCGGACGTTCAGAAAATTAAGCAGAAATTGCGAAGGGTTTAGGTTCATATTCAAGGCGCATCATTGGGTGCATATCAGAATATTCACCCGATGACGCAACGCGCAAGACAGTCGTAGGTTGGTAGCCTTAATTGGCAAGCATACTGTAAATTGGGCTCCACCTGCCGGACAATTTACAGCAGAAATGGTTCCTTCCAAACTTTTGATTATCTGTTCCACCTGCCAGAGACCGATGCCGCTGCCTTTGGGCTTGGTTGTTTTAAAGGGCTCAAAAATGGCATTGGGCAACAATTCGGAAGGCAGACCAGGGCCGTTATCGACAACCTCAATAACGGCTTTGCGGTTGCTGTCATTGTAGCATCGAATTTTTACTTGGGCGTTGTCACCACCCGCTTCCAGCGCATTTAGCAACAAATTTTCCAAAATACTGTGTAAAAGATCAACGTCGGTTCTGATCCGAATGGGCTTTTCACAGGTAAAATCAATTGAAAGCCCTTGCAGTCTTTTCTTCAATCTTTGAAGGCTTTTCGTTAAAAGTTGCTCAAGGTCCACATCTTGCAGATTCGGTGTGATTTCACCTTTGAGGGTTTGCAGCCCTGTCTGCACTTTGGCCATTCTCTTGAGCGCATCATCAATTGTTTCCAACATGTCCTTTTGAAATTCGGGATCATCCATGTAGTCGGGCGCATTTTGGCGAATCAGGGAAAGCATGCCGGCCGCATTTTTAACATCATGTAAAATAAATGCGGACATAATATCAACGGCTTTTTGCTCTCGCATCAAAGCCAGTTCTTCGGCCATACGCACGGCCAAAAGGGCTGAGGCGGTTTGGGTTCCCAGGGCCGTCAACAGGTCAAAATCATCCGTTCCGTACTTTCCACGCGTATATTCCGGTCCAAGGGCGATCAATCCCAGCATCTTTTCTCCGATCATCAATGGCATAAACAGAACCAGATCAAGTTGGGTCACAATACTGTATTCTTCAAGCTCAGGCGTCTTGGCAAGCTGCTTTTTTTTATCTTCTATCCGATAATAGTGTTGATTGTTTTTGAGATAGTCTATCAGGGGATCATCCGAATCCAAATGATACACGCCACTTAATTTGCTTTTGGTTTTTTCGCCCGAGATGGCAAGACGATAGCCCTGCTTATTATCTCCCAACCAAATGCAAACATTTTGCGTGTAAAGACTGTCGGCCAACACCTTATACAGCGCCTTGACCACTTCCGTTTCTGTTAACACACCTTGAAGACGCCGCGAAAAGGCCAGCCATTCATCCCGGTATTCATACTTGTTCACATAGAAATGGGTGCTGATAAAAAATTTGATCTTACGGCGAAGGGTTACAGAAAAGGCAATTACTATCAGCGTCACCAGGCCAATGATAAATAGCATCCATTTTAAGACAAAAGGAAATTCCCATCCCCAAAGGCGCATTGCGAAAACAACCAAGCCCAATAGCGTCAGATACAAACCGAATACAAACGGTGCGACAAATGAATAGACAACCTTGCGTGAGATATAAATTTTGCGGTTGAGCAGTCGATGACGCGCTGTGGCGTAAAACATTAACGCCCATCCGAACATCAGCGACGCGGCCAGCAACCAAAAATGCCGCAACACAAGTTGGTGGTACATAAACCGATAGGAAGCGGTCCATGCCAATGCGCCGCACACCAGGTAACCCCCAATAACCCAATATTTATATTCCCAACGTTGCACCGATGACAAACATCGCCAGAAGTTTTCCAATCGCCAGGCCATAAACAACATGGATAGCAGGAGTAACATATCCGTAAAAAAAAACAGGCTGTAGGGAGGGAAAACGACTGAATTCGTGCGGAGCAATGTTTCAATTTTACCAAACTGATCAAAAAACAAAATTCCGATAAGCGGCAATCCCCCCCAAATTGCGATTTGGCTACCCAAGTGGGTCAAAATTCGGTGCCGAGTTTCAGGAGATTGGGGTGTTAGAGTGCTATGCAGTTGACATGCAATGCCAAACCATAAAAGCGTGAACACCATTTCGAAAAAAGGGATAAATGGTAATAATTGTTCTTGAAAATAGGCAATATGCGGTTCCGGCATAAGCGGAAGCACATCGGGCGTGAAAAGCGGTAATATCGGCGTTTGCAAGTCAGGCGTTATATAACTTTGATAATAATAGGCAATATAGAAATACTGTGCCGCCATAAGCGGCAGTCCCACCAGGACCCGCACCAGTGCTATCGAAAATTTCCGATCACCGTGGGTTGATTTGATCCTCGTCTCACCATCTCTACCTCCCCGGAGGCGCAATGCTATCAGACCGGCTAATAAAAGGACGATATTGAATGTTAAAAAAAAATAGAGCATTGATCTAAGTGTTCAGATATCGGGTGTCAGTATTCATTATTTGATGTTCGATTGTTCGATGTTCAACTGCGCTTCCCAGGCTTCGTCTGTCAGAAGTTGTTCCAGACCACGATAGCGCGGCGAAAAATGAAAAAGCGTAAAATTTTTGACTCCGGCCAATGCAGCCAGCGTTCCGGCCTGTTTGGCCGTCAGATGATATTGGGCGCCGCGGACGTTTCGGTCCTTTTCCAAAAAAGCGGATTCGATAAACATCACATCCGCATCCCGGGCAAGCGCGACCACTTTAGCGGCATTGGCTGAATGGTAAATGATATCCGCAACGTATACCAGTTTCTGCCCTGGCGTAATCATCGCGATCTCCTTGGCCAAATCGCCTAATTGCCATTGTCTGATTGTCGGTTGATCAGAAAACGCCCCCGCATCCGCCGTGGGGACATCAAGCACCGTTTCAAGGGTTTCCAGGTTCGGTTCATCAAATAAGGCTTGCTTAAACGTTTTCAGCCAAGGACCGACAGCAAGCCCGTGCTTTCGGAGACGTTCCTTGTTAATATTGACATGAAAGCGTTCTTTTAGGGCAAATCCGAGACAGGGAATGCCGTGGTCGAGAATAACAGTAGTAACTGATAATGTAGGAGTTTGTAAAAGAATATCGCTAAACGCGCGCCGCACCGGAGGATGGGTCGGTAAAAACCGGTTATTGCAAGCATACCGTTGCTCAATCAGATAGGACGAATGCACTTCGGTGGCAATCAACACCAACGCATTGTTGTAATGATCCACCAGGTTCCAGGTGTAAGCGGCAAGTTTACCCTCCAAATTTTTTAAAATTCCGGATGGACCGTAAATAAAAAGGGTTTTGTTTCGTCCTATAAACAAACGCAGCAATCTGTCAAACCCGATAAAATGATCTATATGGGTGTGCGTAACAAAAACATGGTCTGTTTTAAGAATATCCCGGGTTGAAAGCGCACTGATATCGCCAAGGTCAAAAAGCATGGCTTGCTTTTCAAAAAGAAAAGTTACATATAAGCTGGGATCACCAAAAGGACCGTTAACGAGCCTGGGATAAAATGAAGGGCGCATTGTCGCTGAATTGAACGCTGATTTAAAATCAGGGCAGATATTTTATTACCTGGGTGTTAATACAGCGATAAATATCAATATCGGAGCCAAAAATATCAATGACATCTTTATGCTTAATTAGCTGTTCAATGACAAAAGCGGTCACATAAAGACTGACAATATGGGCTTGTTGGACGACATGCTTAAAAGGCGCCACTTGATATTCAATATCGAAGCTTTCAGCGTGCATCATTTTTTCCAGGCATTTCATCGTCTGTTCTTCGATGGCATTTTTATTCGTGGTCTCAATGAGCTCGCTTTCGACAAGTTTTGTCACGATCGCATTGGAAAGAAGATCAATGCAATCTCTTATTTTATGAATCGCTTGTTTACGCGCATATTCTTTGGATGATTCGATTTTTGATATAATGATGGCTTCGCGATTACTGGGTCTGAAAATTTTCCCCATAGTAGCCCATCCTGTTTGAAATCGGTTTAAATACTGACAATTTTTGTTTTCCAGAATAAAGGAATGCAAGCTTCAGCTTGCGGGTACTGCCTGGAAAGCCAAAATCAAAATACTTTGAAAATCTGATTATGCCAATCAACAGCAGATTGCAAGGAAAATGTTCAAAATTCATTCGGCGGTGATAATTTGGAACTCATAATGCGAATTAAGGGTTGAATCTGACTGTGTAAATTCAGGGTGTTACAAGCCTGTTTCGGTCAATGCTCTGGCGTAACCCGCCGTAACCCATTGTTTTTATTGCATCCGAAAATTTCAACCCTTAATTGGCATTCATACTTGATGGATTCGTAAAAAGTCAAAAATCCCCCAAATTAACTTTGCAAATATCTGAATTAATTGAGTTTGAAATCATCAAAAGGATGATTTTCAGACTTTTCACGAAACCGTCATACTTGAATCGCTTCAATCACCATTTGCATTGTTTTCGTGTTATTCCAGAAGTTCCATCGCAGGCGAAAAGCAATCTGGTCAAAAGCATCCGGAAGACTATCACAAGCGTCAATGTTGAACTGAATGGCTGCAAATCGTTTTTGGGTATACTGCCCGGACTGGCTGAGAATCATTTTCCTGTGGTTTTGCCCGACAATTTTGGATGAAACCACCATGATGTTGCGCGCCATAAAAAGCGGTTCGGGATTGCCTTGGCCAAATGGCTTCAATGTTTCAAGGCCATTGATTAAGGGCGCATCAATATCGTCAAAATTCAGTTCGTGATCAATCGTCAAGATTGGCGTGAAATCATCAGAAACGGTTTTTTGCCGAACAACCGTATCAAATGCTTCCCCAAAAAGAGCCAACTGATTCGTTTGAATTTTTAACCCCGCGGCCATTGCATGGCCGCCGAAAGAATCCAACATATCCGAACACGCCGCAAGCCCATTGTAAAGATTAAATCCGGGGATGCTTCGTCCCGAGCCTTTACCCGCTCCATTTTGGAAAGCGATCAGCACAACCGGCCGAAAATATTTTTGCACCAGCCTTGACGCCACAATCCCCATGATGCCCGCATTCCACTGACGCGGCGAATGCAGATCCGATAGCACAATTGATTTATTTAAAAGCACATCCGGCGCACTCTCTAAATATTCTTCTATTTCAGTGAGGATCGCTTTTTCGGTTTCACGTCGTTTAAGGTTCAGATCGCTTAACTTTTTAGCAATTTGCCGGGCCTTTGACAAATTCTTAGTTGTGAAAAGCTCCACCGCCATACCGGCATGTTCCATGCGGCCTGCGGCATTTATGCGAGGAGCCAATTTGAAAGCGACATCTTCCGCATTGGCTGGCTGATTCTTCAAACCGCTGGCTTCAATCAATGCTTTGACGCCGATTCGCTTTTTCAAATTAATAAGATCGATGCCGGCATCGGTTAAGATACGGTTTTCAGCCACAAGCGGCGTAATATCCGCAATGGTGCCAAGAGCAACTAAATCGCAATAATCTTTAAGATTAGGCTCCGGTTTGTCGGTCCAGAAACCATGATCCCGTAAGTACTTTCTTAGGGCGATAAGCAGGTAAAAAGTGACCCCCACACCGGCTAAATGGCCGAAACCGGCGTTGCAATCCTTTCGCTGGGGATTAATCACGGCCAAGGCTGGTGGCAGTGTGTCTCCGGCAATATGGTGATCTGTAATGATCACATCAACACCGGCATCCTGGGCGGCGGCAACCGCCTGGTGACTGCCGGCACCACAATCCGTCGTAATAATAAGATTAAAGCCCTGGGGAATGACATAATCGGTGATATGCGCATGTTGAAGACTGTAGCCCTCTTTCGTTCGGTGAGGCAGGTAATAGGATACATCCGCATCCGCATGCTGTAAAAAATCAAGCAGAATGGCGGTTCCGGTAACGCCGTCCACATCGTAATCCCCGAAAAGCAATATTTTTTCATGTCGAAGGATAGCCGTTGCAATACGTTTGGTTGCAGCGTCAATGTCTTTTAACAGGAAAGGCGATCGCAAGTTGGTGAGTGAAGGCTTCAGAAAAGCGCGCGCCTCTTCTGGCGTAGTGATATTACGATTCACCAGGACGGCGGCTACTACGGGATGACAATTGAGTTGCCGGCTTAATGATTGCGCCGCATCACTTTCCGGATGTTCTATTTTCCACTTCGGCTGCATGCTGTGTCTATACTTTAAATTGATCAACCATCTCCCGCAGTTTTCCGGCAACCACATCCAGATCGGCAGCGGCGGAGCGCACCTGCTCGGAGCCTGTATGGGCCTGTTCGGTCGCCTTGTTGATTCCGTGGATGTTGGCGGACACCTCGTTGACGCCCTGAGCGCCTTCAGACGCATTTTTAGCCATATCATCCGTACCTTTGGCAATTTCGGCAATTGCGATAGCGATTCCGTTTATACCGGTATTCGCCTGGGAGACCGTCTTTGTTATTGCGTTGGCCATCAATGTCTGTTCGGACACCGCTTTAGTGACATTGATCGCTGATGCATTCATTTCAGTGATAATCGCAGCCACATCGGCAATAACATTAACCGCCAAGGTCGTTTTGTCCTGAACGCCGCCGATCCGCCTGGTAATGTCTTCCGCCGCCTGAGCGCTTTGATTGGCAAGTTCTTTGATCTCATGGGCGACAACGGCAAAGCCTTTACCCGCGTCTCCGGCCGAAGCCGCTTCAATGGTGGCGTTCAACGCCAGAAGATTGGTCTGTTCGGCTATCCGCTTGATCATATTGGTCACTTTCCCGATCTCTTCAGCCGCATCCCCCAGGGTTGTCATCATATCCGTGGCTGTATCCGACATCGCCACCGCTTTTTCCGCAACGCGCGTGCCTTTTTTGGCATTCTCAGCCACACTGTTTAAGGCCATTGACATATTTTCAATCGAAGTGGAAATTATATTCATATTCTGGGAGATCTGCTCTGTGTTGGAAGAAACGGTTTGCGCGTTCATGCTCATCTGTTCGATTGAAGCGGCCATACCGTTTATAATGGTCGATACTTCCTCAGTAGCGCCGGCTACGGTGTCCGCCTGGGTGCTTGTTTCCTGTGAGCCGGAAGCCAATTGTGTCGCAAGGCCGGACAGTTCCGTGGAAGCAGCGGTTAGCGCTTTGGTGTGGCGGGCAATCCCCTGGATAATATTTTGGATATTATCAATGAAAGCATTCAACTCTTTGGCCATTTCACCGATTTCATCTTGATTGGTTATTTCAATTCGTTCTGTAAGATCACCTTTTCCTTCGGCAATATTCTTGATGCGCGAGGCGACCGCGTTGATATGCCGGGTGATTAATCCTTTTAAAAGCTGATGAAGGGATAAGAAAATGATGATATCCGTAACGATAATGGCAATCATAAAAATGATCAGAGTTTGGCGCATCTCCGCATTCAGAAACTTGGGTGTAAAATAGATTTCGAGCAAACCCAAGCGGTCGCCATTTTTCTTAATTACTTCTTTCAATACGTTATAATCACCGACGACCCGGGTTTTTAGCTCAATGATCCGCCTTCCTTTATCTCTCGTTTTACCGATATTGATTTCCTTGCTGTCTTCTTTTTGAAAGATGACGGCATAAACGATTTGCTGAATCATTTCCGCCTCAATGATTTCAGACGCCAATTCATAATTAAGATTCCATAGGGGTTCAACGATGTTTTGGGCGAGGCGTTCCATAATAATTGCGGATTTCGAATTCAATTCGGCGATCTTTTGGTTTTTTGTTATCCAATACGCGAAAAAAAACAGGCAAATCAGGACGAAGGTCACTGTCAGGATAATAGTAGCGCTGACTTTGGCTTGAATGGTTTTAAAACCGATTGAATGTTGTTGGGCGGGCTGGCTCATTTTATTAAATCCGGATAATAGTGTTGAATGAATACAAAAAGCGGAAAGCGTGAACGGTTGCCTTGTGGCTTGCTCCGCCAAATTCGCTACAATCAGGATAGATATCTAAATTAGATTCGATGATAAATCAAGCGAAAAAATAAAGATCAGGGGGTGTAAGGATTTAAAGAATCCGCTTATAGACTGTACATCCGTATTTGAAATATGCTAAGGAGTGTGGATAACCCAACAGAAAGGACCAGTAAATGAACAGCACCGACCTTCAATTCTATATTGACCAACATCACATTGAAGCGACTATTTTACCTTTAAATGGACACACGCCCACTGTCAGCGATGCCGCTCGTGAGCTGGAAGTGGAAACCGACCAGATTATCAAGTCCCTGGTTTTTATTTTAAACGATGAACCCCTATTGGTAATCAATAATGGTCTCGCCCGGGTGGACCGGCGCAAACTGGCCGCTTTCCTGCAAGTGGGCCGCAAGCGGGTCAAATTCGCCAGGCCCGAACAGGCTTTGTCTGTAACCGGATTCGTTGTGGGCAGCATGCCCCCCTTTGGCCACAAAACCTCAATGCGCACCCTGGTGGATACGGCTGTACCCCGCCAGAAAGTGATTTATGGCGGCGGCGGCGACATCAATGCGATGATGCGCCTGACGCCATCGGAGTTGATGAAGGCAACCGGGGGTAAAATTGTGGCTTTATCAGAATAGAAACAGAGCAACCGAACGAATGAAGAAAGCTAGGTATAGATACACATAAAATCAATTTTAGCTGAGAAATTGATGGGTGATTAATAACATTCAAAATCCGAATCCTGAAATGTCTCTTTCCCGGTCCTTTCATCAATCTCCACGGTGCGTTGGCCGCGATCTCGCCCATTATACTCGGGGTCCGCTCCGTTTTCCCTGGCGAATTTTTTACCGCCCGTTCCATTGATTTTACCTGGGGACTTTCTTGCCTTCCCATCAGTTCCCGAAATCCCAAAGAACACAATGGCCTCCTGAAGCAGTCTGGCCTGGTTGGATTGTAAAGCCCATAATAGGTGTTTTTATATACTCGGCAAGGTCATAATTTGTAATTTTATACTGGTTAAACCGAATTTGGGGGAGCTTGGCACGATCAAGCCCCGGCGGGGCGGCATGTCGGTAGCAAGAATCAACCACACCCACAGAGCCCCGTAGGGGCGGCATGTACAAATCGAAATCGCGCGGTCTGCTTTTCCACAAACATGCCGCCCCGATGGGGCTCAACGAACGGTGTTACCGATTTCTACCGACATGCCGCCCCTATGGGGCTTGTTTGCTCCGTCAGGAATGTCGGGATTACGGTATTTCGTTCCTCCCCCAAATCCGTTATAATCAGATTTTATAATTACTGTTTCAGGTGTCAGCATGTTTGCGCTAAAGACTGAAACCTGAACACTGAAACCTATTAATTTAATCACAAAATGAACTACCCCGCCGCAAGCGGGCGGGGTATCAAAAGGTAATTTATTTTGAAGCGCCCCGAGGGGCGGGGTATTAAACCCAAAGCTTCGCAATAAAAATCCCAAATTATGCCCTTCTCAACTATAACGTATGAATCTGGGCCGCCCTCATGATTTCAAAATATTCAATCCGTTTGATCTTCCACCGGTTCCGCTTCCATGCTGTTTACCTCTGCGACAATCAGGTCTTCGGTGGAGAAGACGCGGTCAATGTCGAGGATAATGATGAACTGATCGTCATGTTTTCCGATCCCCTTGATAAACTCAGACTTCCAGCGCATTCCAATTTTTGGCGGAGCTTCCACCTGATCCGGTGTGATTTCTTTGACTTCATACACCGAATCGGCGAGGGCTCCGATCACCAGGGTTTCGCCGCTTTACGACAATTCCATGACAATAATCCGGGTGTCCAGGGTATTTTCGGCTTCAGGCAGCCCGAACTTGAGCCGAAGGTCCATCACCGGAACGACGCTGCCCCGGATGTTGATCACCCCGTTCATAAAATCCGGCGTTCCGGGGATGCTTGTAATCGGGGTTACGTCCAGGATTTCACGAACCTGGGCGACTGTCACAGAGAACATTTCATCGCCAAGTCCGAAGGTAAGATATTGGGTGGTCTCATTGATAACAGTTGCAGTCATAATGATTTTTCCTTTCGGGATTGTCGGGAGCAGGAGTGCGATATTTTTCACCCCTGCTCCCGGAATTCTTTAAAACTCTTCAAATTCATTGTCTTTTTCGTCCGAATGTTTGCCGTTTGGTTGCATTTCAACGACACACTCGATCGGCGTTTTCTGACCGTTGCCCTTTTCTTGTTTGTGAAGGAGCTGCATAGCAGAATGGACATTGGCCGGATGGGCGCCGGCCGCGCCCTGGGTTATTACTTGAGCGGGCTGCCCTGTGATTGCTGCATACGCAGTCTCCTTATGGTCATTGCCGTCGATCTTGAAGAATTCTATTACGCTCAAAAGGTGCTCGGCCTGGCTGGATAGTTCGTTGGAGGTCGAGGCCATCTCCTCGGATGAGGACGACATCTCCTCGGACCCTGCGCTGTTCTGCTGGATAACAACATCCAGTTGTTGAATGGCTCTGTTGATCTGCTCAATGCCGGTATTCTGCTCACCGCTGGCCGCGCTGATTTCCTGAACCAGTTCAGCGGTCTTTTGAATATCCGGCACAAACCCCATGAGCATTTGCCCGGTTTTTTCAGCAATACTCACGCTTGAGTCCGACAGTTCGGTAATTTCAACGGCGGCGCGCTGACTCCGTTCGGCAAGTTTTCGAACTTCCGAGGCCACCACGGCAAAGCCCTTGCCGTAATCGCCGGCCCGGGCCGCCTCAATGGCCGCGTTCAAGGCCAGGAGGTCGGTCTGACGGGCGATCTCCTCGATGATGGAAACCTTCTTAGCGATCTCATTCATAGAATCGACAGTCTGAATCACAGCCGCTCCGTTCTCCTTGGCATCCTCGGTTGATTTCTGGGCAATCTTATCGGTTTCCAGGGCGTTATCGGCGTTCAGCCGGATGTTGGCCGCCATCTCTTCCATGGAGGAGGAAACCTGCTCGGCCGAAGCCGCCTGTTCCGAAGCGCCTTCGGACAATTTTTCCGCAACCGTGCTCAATTCTTCGGCACTGGCGCTGATCTCCTGGCTCCCGGTGGCCACGTTGTCCGCGATCCGTTTGACCTGGGACACAACATCGCGCACTTTTGTGATCATCTCCTTTAGCGCCACTACCAACATACCGACCTCGTCTTTCTGGTGTACGTTAATGTCGGCCGTCAGGTCGCCGGCAGCCACCTGCCTGGCAAAGTCAACTCCTTTGAGCAACGGTTTGGATATTCCGTTGGCAATAAAGAACGCGAAAACCGCCACAAGCACGGCCGCAATCAACCCCGCTACGATCACAGATATAACCAGGTTTTTCACCGGTTCGATCACTTCGGTTTCGTCGATCTCGGCCAGGATCGTCCAGGTGGTGTCCCATAACTTTAGCGGGGCATAGGCCGAGAGGACCGGGTTTCCGTTGTAGCCGATGACAATTTTACTGCCCGTTGCGCCGGCAAGGGCCTCGCGCACAGCATCAGTGTCCACGTTTCCCCTGTCAGGGCTGGCAAAAGAGGCCTTGACCGAATGATTGACCGGATCAAGGAAAGAGTCTGACCGCATGAGTTTGTCGGAACCTACCAGGTAGGTTTCCCCGGTTTTGCCCATGCCGGTGCGCTCCTGCATGATGCTGTCGATGGCTTCTATGGAGATTTGAAGCGCCACCACCACTTCCGTCGCGTTATCGTGAACCATGGGTTCGGCCACAAAGGCCGATGGTTCGTTATTGCTGGGCGCATAGGGTTCAAAGTCGGCCATACCGAATTCCTTGGTGTTAAGTACCTTTTTGACGAGGCGTCCTAGGTTGGAACTGGCATATTTACCGGTAACCAGGTTGGTACGAAAGTCGGCCTTTTTGCCGACGGTATACAAGCAGTAACCATCCGGGAGGATAAGGAACAGATCGTGATACCCATAGAGTTCCTTGTATCGGGCAAAAAATTCATTGCCGTCTTCATCAAGGGGATTAAATGCTTCGGCCATATCCATCTCGGACATCATGGCCCAACGCACACCGCCGCCCAGGTCCACGGGATCATAGGCGGACAGGACGTGGTTTCCGTTGTAGTCGATGATGACCTTCTCACCTTTTTTTCCGGCCAGGGCCTGGTGAACGGCCTCGGTATCCACCTTGGTGTTGTTTTTAAACGAAGCCGCTACGGAATGGCCCTCCTTGTCCTGAAACGAATCCGACCGCATCAGGCCGTCCTGACCCACCAGGTAGGTTTCACCGGTTTTGCCCATGCCGTTGCGGCGCAGCATGATCGCATTGATTTTGTTCAGGGGGATCTGGAAAGCCACATACCCTTTCAAGTTTCTGTCTGCATCCCGCATCTGGCCCATCATGAAGGCGGCCGGTTCCCCGTCGGACGGCGAATACGGGGCAAAATTGGCCAGGGCGATATCATCACTACCCATGGTCCGGCCTTTTTTAAACGCCTTGCCGATTCCCTGATCTTTAAGTTCACTGTCCGGGATGATCATGCCGAGGTCGGATTCGCGGGTCACGGTGTAGACAATGTCGCCGTCGGAGTGGATAAGATAAATGTCAAACCAGCCTTCATCTTTCATGATATCCTGCATCCGGGGGTCATACTGCTTGGCCAGGGCCTTCCATTCCGGCGTATCCGTAGTATCCCCGGCGTCTTCAAACGCCCGGTTAAATTCTATCATGGCATTTAAGAGGTAGGGATCATCTTTCAACATATGAATCTGGTGTCTCATGCTTTCAAAATATTCAATGAGTTGGGCTCTTTTTATCATTTGAATGGCTTCGAGTTTATCGAACGTCTCTTTCCTCAAAGTGGAGACCGTTTCCACCAGGACCCCCATATCTCCTTTGCGTTCGCTGAAAAATTTTTCGATCTGATGTTTCTTGATCTCCCGAACGGCCTCAAGCTGCCCATAGGATTTTTCCATGAGCGCGTCAGTGAACAGCCGGGCCCCCCACCAACTGACAAGGGCGAGGGGGACAATGCCGACAAGGATAAACAGGAGCATTAATTTGGGTTTCATTTTGATGTTTTTGAGCTTGATCATTTTTTATCCTCCTTATGGGTTATGATTCATTTTTCTTAAAACTTCGGCCACATCCTGTAAATCACCGTCAAGGTATGTGATAAAACGGGGATATAATTGATGGGCCGCGGTTACGGTATTTTCGTCTGTATCGGGCAAAATGAGAATCGTGCGGAGACGGGTAAGCATGTCCTTTTCAGCGGAAAGCACGGATAAGGTTCTTTTATCCGCCATCAAAATCACTGTGCCGACATCATAAGTTCGCCGTCTTAATCGGGATAGAAGGTTTTCAACCCGGTGGTAACTTTCGATGCTTTCTTCGGAAATGACACCTGCAAGTGCTTTTTTTATCTTTTTTTCGGCGCTGCCTCCCCCATTTGAATAGAGCAATAAATTCATTTAGCCCACCCATTTATCCTTATGTTTAAAATATCAAGTTTGATTTATTCTGATTATAACGGATTTGGGGGGGAATAATAACACACCTGATAAATTATTCATT
>JAOZRC010000632.1 GCA_029940345.1 Desulfobacterales bacterium | reverse complement strand
TTTTACTTTTAGTATCAAAGACCTGCCGACTCCTTTCAACCTTTATAAGCGCTTCGACTGAGTCCCATTTTTCACTGTCAGTGAAAGAAGGCGATATAAATACCTCGGCCTTACGACTTTCTATCCGATTGCGAGTTTTGGTTAGTGGCTCCTTATACACATCATCAGGAGAAGATGTCACGGCAATCACCTCACAATCGTTCAGCAATGTTTTTTGGTTTCCCTTCACTTGAACAATCACGTCATTGCCGGTACTTTCAGCTGTTCGAAGGGTTTTTTCCTGACAATGAAGGGCATCGAAGGTGAATATATAACCGGTAAGACCCAAAGCTTCGATCAGCATTTGTGCCGTAGGAATTTCATTGGTTTTTGCGGCAATCTCCTCGTGAGCGAGAATGATATGACTGTCACTGAGAAAGGCGCTCAGAACTTGAACCGCCTTACGATCATTAAAATGATCAAAGCTTCCGCGAACACTTTCCCGTCGCAGCTGATGAAACGATTTTCGTCATCACTTTCGGCCAAAAGCGCGCTATACTGCCTGAAGCTCTTTTCAAGTTCTGCTGCTGATGTGCCTCGAATGATATCGCGAATAGTAGTACGCGCTTTCAGCGCTAACCGCACAGGTCGAAATTTTTCTGCCATTTTTGGAATGCACCTAAGGAATGTGGACAAGATAATTTACCCATTGTTAGAAAAGGAAAGCAAACCACAGTTTGCGTCACAGCATCGCAAACTGTGGTTTGCACTCCGGAACAGGGAAGTTATTTCGTCCTCGTTCCTTATTGTTCAAACCATTTTTTAACATCCTCTTTGGTCGGAATTTTGCCGACACATTTTACATCGCCGTCAATCACCACCGCCGGTGTGCCAAATACACCGTAGCCGGCAATTTTCATAATATCGGTGACCTTTTCAACTTCGATAGGCACACCGGCCTCAGCTACCGCGTCCTTTACCACTTTTTCCGCCTGCTTACATTTGGGACAGCCGGGTCCCAGCACTTTAATTTCCATTTTTCCTACCTCCGATTAAGATTCCGATTTGTTTACGGCCTGTTCAATCCAGGCCCTGAGTTTGACCTTGAGGGAAACAACCGCACCCTTCATTGTCCCAGTGATCTCCGCCAGTATGTCCTTAAGGCCGATAACGTAGGAGTGCGAAAATTAAGCGAAGCGGTCTTTCGCAAATAAATATTGGCGAAAGACCGTTCCTCCGCTCTGCTTAACTTTCGCACTCCATAAATTACCATTGAATTTGAATAAGATGCGGAAATTTCGACACCCGTCATGACTTCTCCTATCCGATCCATGCGCCGTAAAGCATTCCTGCAATTGTACTCATAATCACAATGATGCAACAGAAGACGGCTGTCTTTTTCACTCCCATGACGCTGCCGATCACCAGCATGTTTGGCAGTGAAAGCGCAGGCCCGGCTAACAGCAATGCCAACGCCGGCCCCTGTCCCATGCCGGCTCCAAGAAGCCCTTGAAGAATGGGCACCTCGGTCAGCGTTGCAAAATACATCAAGGCACCTGCCAACGAGGCGATCAAGTTGGCCCAGACAGAGTTGCCGCCCAAAAGAGATTGAACCCAATAATCCGGGATCAGGGCCGGATGACCGGGGCGGCCCAACATAAAACCAGCTGCGAGTACGCCACCGCCCAAAAGTGGAAATATCTGTTTCATAAAGCCCCAAGTGGACTCAATCCAGCTTTTGCACTCATCCCTGGTGAACCAGGCTTTGAGCATGAAAGCCAGTATAATCAGCAGGGCAATGGTGATATACCACTTGGCCGCGAAAATGGTTGGCCATAGACCGGTCGATCCGGGAGCCGGTTTGGCAAAAGCGGCAAACACAAGAATAAGCACCATCGTCAAAATGTACAAAGCGTCTTGAAGCAGCGTGCGTTCTTTGGCATCGTCGTCTGGTGTATAAATTTGTCCGGCGGTGCGGGCCGCATCATCTTTGCGGAAAATCAGGGCCATTAGCAGACCGGTTGCCACGGCGAATACAACCGCCCCTACGGCTCGGGCCAGGCCCATTTTCCAGCCCAGGATTTTGGCTGTTAGCGTGATAGCCAACACATTGATCGCCGGTCCTGAATAGAGAAAGGCCGTGGCTGGTCCGATGCCCGCCCCGCGTGTGTATATCCCTGCGAACAGCGGTAACACCGTACAGGAACAAACCGCCAGTATGGCGCCGGACACCGAAGCGACTGAATAGGAAAGAATCTTACTGGCCTGCGCTCCGAAATACTTGAGAACCGAAGCTTGGGAAACAAATACGGCAATGGCTCCGGCAATGAAAAAAGCCGGGATCAGACAGGTTAGTACGTGTTCCCGTGCATACTCCTGGAGCATCATAAAAGCTTCCAGTCCCGACTGCCTGATGAGCGGATGGCTCCAGGGTACATAATAAGCGGCGGCAAAAACCCCCGCGATCAAAAAAAATTTGGTGCGTTCTTTCATTGGCCCTACTCCTTTTTGGCGGTTTCGCGCTATTCTGCAATGGTGCTATGAGACTACCGATAGTAAATCTTAGTATCGTCATATAACGATACTTTAAAGCCTAAAAAAATTACCCTTTACAAATAAATTCACGTCGGATCCCTGGCAATCGCTCCACCAGCGCTTCAACATCGGCATCGTTTTCCAGCCAATGTTTCAGATTACCGAGCATATTCGCAACGTAGGGACTATCAGATCCATCCGCCAGCCGGTAGTTAACCCACAGCCCTTCCTTAGAATAGGTAATCAAGTCGGCCTCCTCCAAAATTTTAAGATGCTTGCTGGCAGTGGACTGGGCCAATCCCAGGGCCTCCTGCATTTCGCACACACACATCACCTTGTGCTGGAGCAGCTTAATCATCTTGACCCGATTGGGATCTGATAATGCTTTCATCACTTTGATAAAATCTCGCATGGTTCCTCCATATCGTTAAAATAGAATATAATGAATGAGATCACCTTTGTCAAGAAGGATTTCAGGGTGCATATAATTTTCACCGGTAAATCTTGGCCGATATCAGCGACATATCGGATATTTTATTTTATCCAGGACATTTCTGACCATCCGAACAATCATAATTTGTTTCGCTATGATAATCCGGTTATTTTTGGACCATTCGCAATTTGGAGTTTATATTTTGTGCCATGCCCCTTAACAATTCGGGAGGGTTATGCTTATCGTATTTTTATCTTGTAAATAAGCCGAATTCGTTCTACAATTGATACTATGCCAAATCAGTCGAAGATGTAAAATATAAACCACTCAACAGATAAAATACGGGAGGTGTCATCATGCCTTTTACCAGGGAAGAAATAAACGGAAATGCCGTCTTTCACATGAAAGGCGCTATGACGGTTTACGAAGCTGTATCCCTTCGCGATGCGTTTATGGAAAGCTTAGACGCTTTTGATGTCGTCATACTTGATCTCGAAAAAGTCACGGAGCTGGATTGTGCCGGGATTCAACTCATTGTGTCGGCAAAGAAAAGCGCGGAAAAAAGTAAAAAGACGTTTACCGTTTCCGGTTTTTCAGATGCGGTTGTCAAAGTGGCGTCCCGGACAGGCTTTGAACAGTGTATGATTTTTAAAGAAGACAAGGAAATTTAAACATATAG
>JAOZRC010000631.1:2919-3632 GCA_029940345.1 Desulfobacterales bacterium | reverse complement strand
TAAATACCATTTGCATCAAAACAAATCAGTAACTATTTCTTTTTACCTTTTCTTGATGTGTCGAACAACTTATCAATCCCACCTGCATGAAACTTAAAAATGTAGGATTTAACAATTGATGTGCTGATATGAAGGAATTGAGAAATGTAAAAATTGGGGATACCGCGTAAATGACTAAACATGACCAAAGCTTTGTTTCTATTTTTTAATGGTTTAAAAAGGATACAATAATTTAGCGTGATGATATCTTTCTCAGTAATCACATGACTGTATTGTTTTTTTAACTCACATAAATCAATGCATCCTTGTTGTAGGGACTGTACCCAGGCTTTTGTTGTTTCTATCGTATTGTTCGATTTGCGCCAGGATTCTATCCTTCTTTGAAATGTTCGTAGTGATTTATCATCAAACTTGCCAGGATATAATTCTTGAAATTCAATAAATAATCTTTTGCCCGTCAGGAAGGGTTCTAATTGTAATTTTTTCTGAATTTCGTCATGTATCTCAAAAAATGAGTCTTCCTGTGGTCGCCAGTATCGTTCCTGCTTCAACTTAGACGGAAACTTTCCGGATTTTATGTATTTTCTGCCTGTTTTTGTATCCATGCCTGCTCTCAATGAGGCTATACCAACCCGTCCATGTTTGTTCATTTCTTCCAAGGTGTAGATGTTTCTTCCGTAACCAATAACTTTTCCCGGCCCGAGAGCGAAAAA
>JAOZRC010000631.1:0-2909 GCA_029940345.1 Desulfobacterales bacterium | reverse complement strand
GGAAATGTCAGCTTCTTGCGTGAAGTCACTGAAAAATGCTAACGGTTGAAATCAGCGGTGGCTGTACGCCGTCCGCTTCCGGGTAAAGGCACTGGTTTCCCAGCGCCCTCCCCGCAGGTAGGGTCGAGAACTGGCGCGGTGCCTTTTGGGTCCGTTTCCAGTTCCCGCCTCGTCAAACGCAGCGTGCGGATTTCCCGCACTACGCTTACTCTGTCAACTTCATCTGAAAGTTTATGGGGCCTATCGAACCGGCAGCATTTTCAGGCCCTATAGTATCGGACTCCATAATCATTAAACAGCGATTTTCGCATGGCGATTTAAGACATAATTAATCTTCATTTTTTAGCCATTTTATCTGAACTCAAAGCGCATTTTCCTGTTCCCGAGCCAAGAGATGGCAGACGGTGCTTTGTCGAGTTGGGCGGATTTGATGATTGGGTTGTGAGCTCTTCGTGAGAATTTCACAACAATGTCACCATCTCGTATAGATATATCCGCCTTCATATTGATGAACTTCCGGAAGATCGTGGAAGCTCTGCACTCCTCAAAACCTCTTAATTTCTGGGAAAGGACGTGATACAGAGAATGGGCAATCATGGTCATTAGAACATCAAAATGGACCTTGATCAAGATCGGAGAGGAAAGGGCATTGAGGCTGAAGAACTTAACCGCTTCAGCTATCCCGTTTTCAATCCTCCATCTTTTGGCGTAACGAAATACAAGAGAATCCACTGGACTCTGGAAGTCATTGGTAATCAGAAATGAAGGCCGCTCTCTGCCCGTGCCCTTCATGACAACCTGTCTGAGTCTGTCATCGTAACCAGGCAGGTCAATAGTAGAGTCAAAGACAAAAGGGTTCTTATACTTTCTCTTGGGGATATCCAGGTGGAGTTTCTGCCAATGTTTGCGGGGAACTTGTTCCATGGCAGCCAAAAGCTTCTTTCCCCTTTTGCGTAGTGTGATAAACTGGATTTTCATTTCATTGAGGGCGTTTAATTGTTCATAGCTGGTAACCTTGGAATCAAAGACCAGCGTAGAGGTTAATTTTCCATGCACTTTCTTCCAGAATTTGACAAAGTTGATGATTTGTTCCGAAGCCTCTGACCTGAGAATATCGGCTTGTGCATAATGAAACACCGTAGATTCACAATCCTGCGCAAAGAGGGTTAAGGCCCCCTTCATCCTTTTCCCTTTAGTGGGGACCCAGTGGGTCTGTAAAACCGACTCGTCCCCATAGTGAGGAATCGTATGAAAATCTAAATTGATTGTATCTGAACGATAGAGATGGTGACGATTCATCTGATGAACAAATCCCCGAAGCAGTCCATCAAGAATGTGAGAATCTAACCGATAGGAGTAATCTGAGATCGCAGTAGATTTTGGAAGCACATTCAGGCCTGCAAAAAGTCCCATGCCTTGATCAAAATTGAGATCATTTATTTGGCTAAGCCTCTCTTTACCAATGAGTTTCAGAGCCAAAAAGGAGAGAAAATACTGTAGAGGCGGAATCTGCTTTGAACCTGGAAGAGCCGTTTGGCCTACTATTTTCGGCAGCCCAAGTCGCTCTATAAGGGGAGCAAAAAGAAAGATACCTCCCACTGCGCACTCAACACTTTTACCCTCTAACGATTCAAGGGCAAGTATCTGAGCCTCATGGGGAACTTCAGCGCCATATACGGTTTCTCCTATGCTCAGCTTGGCTCTGCGCGGCACTGGAGGAAAGCCGGCTTTCTCAAGGAGCCTGCTAATAGTCCGGGGGTTGACTTCAATCCCGTCAATTGCCAAAATTTCAGCTATTCGGTAGCTCGAAAGGTTGTATACCCGCCGGATATCAAATATTCGTTGCTGGATCTCTTTCGGGAGCCGTGAGCCCTGTGGTCCCCGTTTCTCGGTGAATTTGAACGATAGTTTCCCACACTTGAATTTCTGTTTCAATGCATTGAATGAGGGTACTGTGTAGCCGAAGCGATCTGCCACCACACGCGAAGGCAGGTCATCCACATAAAAGGCCCTCAGGGCTTCGTACTGTTTTTGCCCAGGGGACTGAGGATGTACAAAGTAGCGATAAGGGTCGATCTGCATTGCCATAAGTGCATAGATACTATATGTCTCATTATATGTCAAGTAAAAAATGTTAAAAACCCACAATATCTTGCTGAAACGGGCTCTTTCTACCACAATATGCGGTAAAATACGCCTCGTTTTCGTATAGACGAGTATTGAGAGTATCATTTTAACTTTCGCTATTGAGGCAACATGAGACATATTTCATCTTCACTCTAAAGCGATCATTTGAAGCTTGGATTCTGTAACTGATTGTTTATAAACAATATTTAACGCTCTCAGTAAAACTCGAACCCTTTATTTTTGATGGGATTTGGTGATGCGAAAATCGCTGTTTAAGACGTTTTCTGAGTATGTTGTGGGGTTGGTGTAAGGAGAGTCGCCATGACCCTATGAAGGAGCAGCACGAGATATTGTGCAGCAAACTTCGGGGGTTCTATCAATATTTTGGTGTACGCTCGAATTACAAAGCACTTGAAGTGGCGTATGAATACGCGGTGAAAGCCTGGCGTTACTGGCTAAGCCGGCGGAGTTCCAATGGTCTGGTATTGTTCGCAGACCTGGAAAGGAGCCACCCACTGCCAATGCCGAAAATAGTCCACGGATTCTGAATACCTCTGGGGTAGCAAAGTTATGCGCCGGTCGGGGTGTCGCCTGGCCGGTTGACGGTCCGGTAAAAAGGACCTGAACCGAGGAACCGGATGAGGGAAATCTTCACGTCCGGATGTGTGTCCAGCTAAGGCTGGTATGTTCAGCAGGAGTTAGTCCTGACAGGGTAAGAATCAGAAGCCCTATAGCTTGGATGGCAGGTATAAGGGAAACCGAGTATCTGAAGCCCATCGACA
>JAOZRC010000630.1 GCA_029940345.1 Desulfobacterales bacterium | reverse complement strand
GAACCGCTCTCACGCTTTTGCAGCCGATTTAAGACTTTTCAAACAGGCTCTTAGATTATATGAACATCAGACAATCTGCCTTAGTTCTCTAAACCAACCCAAAATTTGTAAAGGAGGGTGAAAGTCACTACTATGAGTATCAATGTCGTGAACAAAATCGATAACTTTGTCAAAGTAAGGCATCTGCTTATCAGTGTTTCCGATAAAAGCGGTTTGGATGAGTTTGTGCCAGCGCTTTTAAACAGTAATTCACAGATCAAAATATTTTCCACCGGGGGAACTTTCCAAAAAATCAAGACAATTTTAGGTGACCAATCCGCCGAATGCTTAAACCAAGTATCCGATTATACAGGTCAACCTGAAACTCAAGGCGGTCTCGTAAAAACACTTGATTTTAAAATCTATCTTGGCCTCTTAACTGAAACGTATAATGAGGCGCATCAGAATGATTTAAAACGCACGAACGCTGTAACGATTGATATGGTCGTGGTGAATCTTTATCCGTTCAGAGAGACGATTGCCAAGCCAGGCGTAACTGTTGAAGAGGCGCGAGGAAACATAGATATTGGCGGTCCTTGCATGATCAGGGCCTCCGCGAAGAATTACATACGGGTAGGTTCCGTTGTTGATCCTTCCGACTATTCCGGGGTTATTGCCGAGATGAATAAACATGACGGCATGCTTTCACTGGAGATGCGGTATCGCCTGGCCCAAAAAGCTTTTGCCCACACAGCCGAGTATGACCGTACAATTGCCAGTTTTTTAGAATCGCTGGACTATGAAAATATCAAACAGAGCTATGGAAATTAACCTATTGTAATTGTCCCAAATAATTCCCTATCCGGATTGCAGGCTTCAGCTTGCCGATTTCGATATTTGGAAACGTATGCCATAATTTGCATTCCTAAAATCGGAAACGTTATTTAGTCGCAGTTACATAACCTAAGAGGAAACCATTATGGCTGAAGATTTAAAACAAATGTATAAAACAATAATGGATGATCATTTTCCGCCACGCATGGAAGTCAGCTTTGTTGACGGAGATGAGCGGCAAACACTTTTCTACGATAAAGCTACATGGACAATTGATAACGTAGAAAAAGGATTAAGGTATGGTGAAAATCCGGGCCAAGAGGCCGCTTTATACCGGCTGGCTAATGGCAATTTAGTGTTAGGGGAAACTGCAACGATAAAACCCGGTCAGTATCTGGCCTCGGACATTGAACTGTTACAATCCGGTAAACATCCGGGCAAAACCAACTTGACGGATGCGGACAACGCGCTGAATATTCTTCGGTATTTCACAGGTAAGCCGTGCGTGGTTATTGTTAAGCATAACAACCCTTGCGGTGTGGCGCAATCCGATTTATTGGCTGATGCCTATCATAAAGCCTACATGGCTGATCGTGTTGCTGCGTTTGGCGGATGTATTGCCTTGAATCGGGCAGTGGACCTGATAACAGCTCAAGCAATTAGCGAACAGTACGCTGAAGTCGTTGTAGCGCCTGAGTATGAAGAAGGCGTAATGGCTGTTTTAGCTCGTCGAAAAAATTTACGCGTTATCCGGATTGATAATATCAGTCGCCTGCAAAATTTTGTCGGACAGCGTTGCGTTGAGTTTAAAAGCCTGATTGATGGCGGTGTTATCGCCCAGTGGTCTTTTGCTCCGAAAACGCGAACCAAAACGGATTTAGCACTGGCAGCTTGTGAATATCAGAGGAAAGCGTACAAAATTGCCAGGGAACCATTGAGCAATGAATATGATGACCTTCTATTCGGTTGGTTAGTTGAGTCAGGAATCAGTTCCAATTCGGTGATTTACGTTAAAGATATGGTGACAGTGGGAATCGGCACCGGGGAACAGGATCGTGTCGGTGTTGCCGAAATCGCCAGAGATAAAGCTTACCGAAAACTGGCGGACCGTATCTGTTTTGAAAAACACGGCATCAGCTATAATGACATGAAAGATGTTGATCTGCTGCAGGAAATTGATAACCTGGTCGCCAATGTCAACGGCGGACTGATCGGCGCTTCAATGGTCAGCGACGCCTTTTTCCCTTTCAGAGACGGTGTGGATGTGGGGATTAAGGAAGGTATTTCGGCGATTATTCAACCCGGTGGCTCAAACAATGACTACCAATCTATTGAAGCTTGCAACGAAGCAGGCGTAACGATGGTATACACCGGACAACGGAGTTTTAAACATTAAGCTGGAAGTGTTAAGTCGGTTGGGTTGAGGAACGAAACCCAACGAATTCAGGCTGATGTTGTTGGGTTTCGTTCCTCAACCCAACCTACGTCTTTAGGCACTTATCATCGAACAAGCTGATTCATTTCAAAAATTGGCAGGCAGATTGATAAGACGATAAATCCGACAACAACGCCCATCACCAGGATCATCAAAGGCTCCAATAGAGATGTTATGCTCATAATCGTTGATTCGGCTTCATTTTCAAACACGTCTGCTATTTTAGCTAACATCTCTTCCAGTTCGCCGCTTTGCTCTCCGACCTGCACCATTTGAATAAATAGATCAGGAAAGATTTGGCCGTCATTTAGCGCTACTGCGACGCTTTGCCCCTGTCCGACAGATTTAACGGCTTTCTCGATTACATCCGCAATCAGAACATTATTCGAAATATTTTTAACAATATCCAGGGCGGTTAACATCGTAACGCCATTTTCAAGCAGGGACCCCAAGGTGCGAGCAAAGCGCGCCACTGCCAATTTGGTTGTTATGGTTCTGACACCAGGTAAAACGAGTTTGGTTTTATCCCAAAAATAGCGCCCTTTAATCGTTTTTTTCAAGCCGCGCCCGACAAACACCATAACGATTAGCGCGATCAAGAAAACCCACCACCAAACTTTGAAAACACTGCTGATACTGATAAGGAAACGGGTGGGACCGGGTAGCACCTGATTCATGTCTTCAAAAATTCCGGTGATTGTGGGGACAATAACAGTCATTAAGAAAAACAAAACCAGGATACCGAGTGCGGACATTAGTAAAGGGTAGGCCAAAGCGGTTTGGATACGGCGCTTTAGCGCTTGTTGCTTTTCTGTCGTATCCGCAAGCCGCTCTAACACAATTTCAAGGGTGCCCGATGATTCGCCGGCCCGCACCATGTTAAGATACAAGGTGGAAAAAAGATTGGGATGCTGGCTTAAGGCGGCTGCAAAACTGTTGCCTTCAACAATAGAATCCTTAATTCGGGCTAATACGGTTTTAAATGCGGCTGATTTTGTCTGACCCAGCAGTGAATCCATAGCGGCGACAAGCTGAAATCCGGCATTTACGAGCGTAGCCAACTGCCTCGTCATCATCGCAATTTCGGACGATTTGATTTTGCTAAAACGCTGTGTGAAGGCCGAATAAACCGCTTTTTTGGGGGGCGTGTTTTCTTTAACTTCATGAATTGACACCGGATAAATATCAGACTGGCGCAACTTTTGACGAGCGACCAAAGAACTATCAGCATCAATAATCCCTGCTGTCGTTTTGCCTTTTAAATCCAAGGCAGTATATTTGAAAACTGGCATTTGAATAAATCTCGGAAGTGCTTGTCACTATCCTGTTAAGATGATATACTTTATTTGATGGTGAAAACTGGCAAATGAAGGATGCCAGAGCATGCATAAAATA
>JAOZRC010000629.1 GCA_029940345.1 Desulfobacterales bacterium | reverse complement strand
TTCCAGGATTCCCGACAACTGGAGGAGAAATTGTATTGTCACCTAATGTTGTCTATTCATGGGAAATTTGGCGAAGCGAATTATAATACTTATATCTCTGAAATTGCATAGTCTTGTTACAAACACCATATTGAATTAAACTTAACGAACTTATTATACTAGGAGGATAAGTTATGAAAAAAAATGGTTTAAATCGTACATTAATAAAAATATTTTTGATTTTATTCGCAATTAATTTTCTCTGCATCACTACAGGTTGCTCTACTAAAGAGACAAAAGAGACAATCATTATAAAACCGGCAGAGCCGTCATCATCAGTGAAAACAATCTTTTTTGATGACTTTAATACAACACAATCCATAAATCGCAATATGTGGGTTTCAAATGGCAAGGCGCACTGGGTATGGCAAGGGAAAACTTCGGCAAACCCGGGATGTGTCGATGGCTGTTTGAAACAAAATAGTGAAGATATTAATGCGCTTAATGCAGTAATGTATGTTCAGACGCCTCAAATGACAAACGGAGTTATAGAAACCAAGACGCGAATGAATTTTGATAAATCAATTGCACCGACTCCTGAAGAAAAGAAAAGATTGCGATATTTTATCGGAACCGGAATTGTTTTTCGAATGAGTGATGTAAATAATTATTATATGTTCAGGTTAGCCGGTGAGGAAGGTTGTGTACTGGGGAAAATGGTTAATGGAAAGTGGGTTGATTTGGATAATCCCCGCAGAGTAAGATTGTTGGAAGGAGGAAGAATTAAACCCAATGTTTGGTATACACTGAAAGTACAAGTATATGGCAATAATATTCAATGCTTTATAAACGATTCGCCGGTAATTAATTACACAGATGATGGAAGCAAGGGGGGACCTCCGTTTACGGTTGGCCATTTTGGTTTGATTACGTTTAAATGTTTTGCTGATTTTGAATATATCAATGTTTATCAATAAGGCATCCTCTGAATAGTTCAACAGGATGCGGGATATTTTACTCCGCGTCCTGTTTTTTTGAATTTGTACATTATCAAGTTTAGGTGCATAAAGAAATGAAACAGTGCCCCAAAGGTCATATTTACCCTGATCCGCTAGTTTCGTGCCCCGTTTGCGATCAAAAAGAAAATTTGCAAACCACTATAAGGGGATTAGATCAAAAAGAAAATAAAAAGCTGAAAAAATGGCTTGCAATTTCAAATCCTGAGTCTGATACGGTTAATCGGAAGATTCATCATAAGTATGAGGATACGAACGCCGAAGCGGATATTAATTCAAAATATGATGATGATAGAACAATTGTCATAAAGAGCGCCAAGAAACGGTTGAGCAAATATCTCACGGGTTGGCTGGTGGAGTTGAATGCAGATGATCAGCCAATTAAGAGTTATCAACTTTCCAACAAAAAAATTTCAATTGGGCGTAAGGAGGATAATGATATTATTCTGGAAACAAAATTGGTTTCTCGACACCATTGTTTTATTGAATACCAAGATGGCAAATTTGTGCTGCATGATAATGATTCCACCAATAAGATCAAGGTTGATGAAAATCCCGTAGAATCATGCAGCTTAAAGGAGAATCATTTGATCTCAATTGGAAATAAAAAATTCATAATTAAATATTTATAATTATTTTGTGGACGTATGCCTTCAATAATAACCTTTGCTTTCAATTCCTCTGCGATTGAATCAATTCCAGTTGATAAAGACAATCCGTTTGCGTTAACTATCAGCAATCTGATTCTGGAAATAGCTCCAGAAAATGGCTGCTATATCGTCTCTGGCAACCGCGAACTAATGATCAATTTTCAAAGACGCTATTTTGCCAAACTGGAAACCAATGATCTGATATTTTTCCAAGACAGGATTATCATTTTTAAAGAAGAGACAGATACTGAAGATAGTAGGCACTTTCTGTGCAATTTTATACAAAATGATAAAAATACGTTTATTTTCAAACTGCCTGAAGTAATTTCTGCAAAACTTTTCTCTTCCATTTTTAAAATTGCTGCCAACCATCCTACCGATAAGCAACTTTATATTGATTGCAGAGCGACACAGTATATGAACAGCCAATCCGTTGAAAATATGCTTAATTTTGTTAAAAAATTAAAAACAAAGCGAGTATCAGTCTGTTTCTATAAACCTAGTCAAAAATTTCTATCTTATCTGAAACTTGCCAATATTGAAAATTTAACACCTATCAAATATACAACCGATGATGCATTAGATAGTTTGATAAAAAAATTCAGCAATGCCAATTATTTGGTCACGAAAGAAGGTAATGGTCGTGTTATTAAACAGGGAGAGGTGATTTGCGTGGGAAGAGTGCGCGAAAATTCTCATATCTGCCTTTCTGACCGCTATGTGTCGCGTACACACGCAATGATAGTTAACATCTCCAAGATGTTATATGTGATAGACTGTTGTTCAAGTAATTTTACTTTTTTAAACAGAGAAAAAATCACACCATTTTGTCTCTATCAATTATTTACGGGAGATGTTATTTCTTTCGGCGGCAACGAAATTTTTAAGATTGAGTTGACAGAGTGATATTCACCGTTCGGTGTCCCAAACAGTTGAGATATGAATTTCCAAAAAAAATTCCGTAGCACCTTTCAACTTACAATATAATTGAATAAAGTGATAGAAAAAGGCGCCTGCAACGCTTGCCAAACAAAGATCAAAGTAGTCTTTCCACTTCATCCCTCTTAATAAAAATTTATCAATTGTTAAAGCAGCCAAATTGTCGGTTATCCCTAATAAGAAACTCAAGCCCCAAATAATTAAAGGTGAAAAAAGATCAACAGAGAAAAATGACATGAAGATAAGGCAGATAATTCCTATGATTTCAATAAAGGGCCCCCAAACCTCAAAAATAGTATAAAACGGCAATGCCGCTAAACCGACTTGTTTATAACCTGGATTACCGAAAAGTTCTCTATTTATGCGCAACGAAGAAATTAGTCCTTTTTGCCATCGTTTACGTTGCTTGATCATTTCTTTAACACTTGGCACAGCCCTCGTAAAACAAGTTGGGAGCGCTAATTGCAACACTTTATAATTACATTTTTCCTCTGATAATTTGCGATGAATTCGGATGGTTAATTCTATATCTTCACCAATAGCAAGATTATGGTATCCGCCGACATCCGTTACTGTCTTTTTTTTGAATAAACCGAGCGCTCCTGAAACAATAATATTCGCATTTAAAAAATTCCAACCGGTTCGAAACAATGAAATACTGCCTAAAAATTCAATACGCTGAAGTTTGTAAAAAAGATTGTCATTCATCTTGGCGGGCAAAATCCTCACATTTCCGCTGGTAACAACAATATCATTGTTTTGCATCATCGGTCTTATAAGATATTTTATTGTGTTTCGGGTCAATACCGTGTCCGCATCAAGGCAAAGAATATATTCGGCTGTACTTGCATTAATAGCGCAATTTAATGCATCGGCTTTACCTCCGTTTTTTTTATCTATCACAATCAGATTTTTAATAGTGTCACTTTCAAATACACGTCGCACCGGTTGCGCAGGTATAGCTTCATCAGTTTTATAACTTTGTTTTTCTGATAGCTCAAACGCATTAATTAATAGCGAAAGGGTCTGATCAGTAGAACCGTCATTGACAACAATAATTTCAAG
>JAOZRC010000628.1 GCA_029940345.1 Desulfobacterales bacterium | reverse complement strand
TAAGCTTTTAAATCTAAGTGTTGCAGGAGGATCGATATGGCTTTTGAGGAAAGGATGGCTATGAAAACCGTTTTACGGCTATCCCGGCTAATGTGCAGTTTCGCCCTGAACAAAAGACGCCCAAAGTTCGTTTTCACGGCACGATGAATGCCAAAGTGGATGCCTCTGGCAGCGGTCAATATGCGGAGATAGACGAACAGGGACGCTATAAGCTGAAATTGCCCTTTGACCGAAGTGAAAGCAAGGGTGGCAAGGCATCACGCTGGGTTCGCATGGCCCAGCCTTATGCCGGCTCCGACTACGGAATGCACTTTCCCCTGCATAAAGATATCGAAGTGCTTTTGACTTTTATTGACGGAGACCCGGACCGGCCCATTATTGCCGGCTCCGTGCCGAATCCCGAGACCGGCAGCCCGGTGACGGCTCAAAACCTTACGAAAAGTATGATGCGGTCTTGCGGAGCCAATGAACTACACTTTGATGACCAGAAAGGTGAAGAAAATATTTTTCTGCATGGCACCAAAGATTGGACCATAGATATCACCAATGACAAAAATCAAACCATTGGCAATGATGAAACGCTTTCTGTGGGCAATGACCGTACTAAAACGGTGAAACGCAATGAAACCATAACAGTCGATGGCAATGAGACTGCAACGATCAAACAAAATCATACGGAAACGGTGCTGAAAGGCAACCTTACGCTTGTTGTTGAAAAAGGGAACCGCACAATCAGCGTGGACACCGGCGATGATACCCTAAATGTTAAATCCGGAAACCGCACCAAATCGGTCAAAGGCAATCTTACTGAAAAAGTTGATGGCTCTCATACAGAGACAGTCAAAGGCCGTAAAACTGTCACAATTTCCCAAGGTGCTTTCACGCATGAGGTGGCTGCCGGCGCAGCCACCTTAACAGTCAAAGGCGATGTAACCGAAACCTATAAATCCAAACAGAAAACCACAGTTGCCGATTCTATCGAAATCACGTCTGAAGGAGCGCATGTCCATGTCACGGCAGCCTCGGAAATTACACTTAAAGTGGGTGGGAGCGAACTTAACATGAAAAGTGACGGTTCTATCAAGCTATCCGGCGCCAATATCGCGATTGACGGATCGGAGTCTGTTACGATCCACGGCAGTTCGATCACATCAACGGCCGATAATGACCACAACACCAATGGGGCGCTTGTGATTTCCAAAGGTTCCGCCACCAACACCGTGCAAGGCGGCATGGTTATGCTTAATCCTTGATGATTATGATACGCTGGAAGCAACTGAAAATATGAAAACAAGCGCCGAAACGTTTACTGTTGTCCCCGGTCATGACGCAACCGGAAATTCGATCTTTGCAGTGCTTATAAAACGCACTTACGCTATTCAGCACGGCAAACAAGCGGTGCGGGCAGAGTCAGATGCACCATTTATTAAGGTGGACCGGTATTATGAAAACGGCAACCCGCAAGAAGCCACGGTCAAATATGAAAACGATCTTGCGCCATACAAACCCGCCACCGATGTTGTTGTGATCGGTAATGCCTATACACCGCACAATGAGCCGTTGCCGCAGATGGACGTTGCGGTCGAAATTGGTGGTTTCCAAAAAATAATTCGCGTAATCGGAAACCGCCAGTGCATCTATTCTAAAACTATGCCATCATTCACTGAACCGGTTGATTTCACCAAGATGGAGA
Source organism: Desulfobacterales bacterium (assembly GCA_029940345.1). Classification (GTDB taxonomy): domain Bacteria; phylum Desulfobacterota; class Desulfobacteria; order Desulfobacterales; family JAUCGF01; genus JAUCGF01. The sequence continues at coordinate 1,958 of JAOZRC010000628.1, read as the reverse complement.
TTCGGTATGAAAGGGCCTACGGCGGATGGGATGAGCGGAGCAATCCGGATTTACCGTTTGCATACCCGCGCAACACGATGGGAACCGGCTTTGCCATTGATAATATTCCGGAAGTTATTGACGGCTTGGCGCTCCCCAATCTGGAAGACCCCGAAGATTTACTGACGCCTGAACGATTGATTTTGGGAGACCCGAACAGATGGTGCCAACAGCCCCTTCCCCAAGGTTTTGGCTGGTTTCAACGCACCTGGTATCCGCGCTGCTCTTTTGCAGGAGCCGTGCCCGCGTTTGTGGCAACGGACGAGGTTATACCGGAAGAGATTATGGGGATAGCGCCTCAAGGACAGATTGCTTTGGCCCGTCAATTCAAGCTCTCCGCATTTGATGTGAAATTCAACAACGGCGCATCGTATGGTCTTGTGCGACCTTATTTGGCCGGTAATGAGCATGTCATGTTGGCCTATTTGACGCTCAACGGAATCCTGGAATTCACTTTGCCTGACGATTCTCCCCGCATGATGCTGGACATTGGCCTGGGCACCAATGAATTGGAGGCGGAACTGCACACCGTATGCATCCGGGTGGAAGATATGCAGATTGATATGGTGTGGCGCGGCACCCACGAATATCCGGGTGTGGAATGGCTGCCGGAGATGAAACGTATGGATGCGGAGGTTTTTTAGAGATGAGCGCAACCGTCGTTGCACCGCCGAATGGCGTTAATGTGACGCCCACAAAAAAAAACCAAAAGGTTGTGCTCCCCGGACAAACACCGGAAGGAGAATATATCCTCGGCGTTTTGGTTAAGCGCAGTTACGATATAGCGCCCGGAGAGCGCTGTATTCGCGCGCTGATTGATCAAAGGTTGCATGCCGGAGATGTTAACTACGATGGTCCGATGAACTCCGCCGTCAAATATGAGTCCGATTTCGTTCCTTATAAAACCGCCACCGATGTTGTATTTAACGGTTTGGCATACACACCTGAAGGACAGATGACGGAAATGCTGATTGCGTCACTGATTGTCGGAGAGTATCGCAAGGACATTCTGGTCATAGGCGATCGCATGTGTCGGCACCGAAGTTTGCGCAACCCCATATTTACAGACCCTGAGCAGTTTTCAAGCATGGAGATACGCTATGAACGCGCTTACGGCGGCGTAGATATATGGTCGGATACAGAAATTGCCTGTGGATACGCGCGTAATCATCTGGGTAAAGGATTTGTAATCCTAAAAGCAAAAAACGTTATTGATAATCTTCCGCTTCCCAATATAGAGGACCCTGACGATATCCTTACTCCTGAACGCCTTTGCCCTGGAAACTTTGAAGACTGGGAAAATCAACCCATGCCCCAGGGCCTCGGTTGGGTGGCCAAATTTTGGCAGCCGCGGGCCTCTTTGGCAGGTGTAATGCCCGCCGACCGTGCGGTTGAACAGCAATTGCGCAATATTTATACATCGGCTATTCCGCCCGAACAACGCGAGCGTTACGATCTGACCCGATTGCCGGATATGAATTTTGATTTTTTTAACGGCGCTTCCCAGGGGCTGGTGTTGCCATTTTTAACTTGTGATGAATGGATTCACCTACTTAACCTTAGCTATGAAAATGAGGTGTCCTTCCAACTCCCGGATGAAAAACCTGTCATCGGTTTGGACATTGGCAAAGGTGTTATGGAGCCATCCGTTGTTTTACATACTGTGATGATTCGGATGGAAGAACGACAGGTTGACTTGGTATGGCGCGGGGCCGTGCCGTATCCCGGGCCGGATTGGCTGCCGGAAATGAAAAAAATGGAAGTCAGCGTTTTGTAATTCTTGCTTCTGAGGCTGCCAACATAAGCAAAGGCTCGTAACGAGCGGAAAAGACCCAGCTTAGTGTGTAATTCACGAGCGTCGGTTAGCGCGTAGGCTGGGTTGAGGAACGAAACCCAGCTTGTTCCAAAAATGAAGGGCT
>JAOZRC010000627.1 GCA_029940345.1 Desulfobacterales bacterium | reverse complement strand
AACGACTGAGTTAAGCGGCGGGCGGCTCTATGCATGACAGCAGTTAAAAGCCCTGCACACCGCAACCCCTGAAAGTTCTAAAATGAACTACAGCAGCCCGTCCGCTTGAACGATTGGTTAGGTTGCGGCTCTCTGTCGCTGACCGTTTGTTGCTAATCAGGCGGCAGTCTTATTTTTCTGTTCATATCTGGTTGTATTACAATACTGTCAGTTATTTTTCAGTTACCGTCCTCCATCGCCGACAACGATAAACGGAGCCCAGAACAAGGGGTGGGCGTAGCTGGCAATAACTCTTTGCGTAGTTGTATCCTTCAATAATTGATTGTCCATCAAGTCCAAGACGGCTTTTCGAAGGGATTGGGAACGAGTCAGGGATTGGTCTGCTTTTTGAAACCTGAACACTCCTGTTGTCAAAGCCTTAGCCGAGGTGGTCTCCACCGGCCACATGCTGACGAGCAACGCCCGAGAACCGGCATAAAAGAAAGCTTTGCCCAATCCTGAAACAGCTTCTGCGCCGGCCCCTTCGGCGGCGCCGGTGTTACATGCTGAAAGGATGACCCAATCGGTATTGACCCTCAGCCTCAATATTTCGTCCATCGTCAGGAGACCATCCTCGTTTTCCTGTGTGATTAACGGTGAAGACAACGCTATGGCCGGTTGCATCAACCCGTCAAGATCTCCGGGAACGAGAGCATGGGTGGCAAAGGCGATAACACGCCTGTCAGACAAGTTCATGCTTTTGACCTGTTTTTCGGATGCCCGTTTACCCAGGAAAACATCCTGCTTCGGATCCGCCTCAAGAGTTTTCGATATTCCGATAATTTCTTCTGCGGTATCGGGAAGTCGTGACAGACGGCTCAACTGGCTTGATGATATGTCTTTGCTGTCCAAATTTCCCTGATCACTGCCGCGAATCGCTCGAAGCCGGAGTTTAACGCCTCTGCTGATCACGTCAGATTTCTTTTCCTGCTTTTCATCAGGTTTTGTCTTCATCTGGTCAGGGTGGAACACCGGGTCTCCGAACCCCAAAAAGGCTTTCCTGACATGACCGACTTGGGGAAGCTCTCTCAGAGCTGCGAGAGACGCCGCCGAAGGAATTCTTGTGACAGACACCTTGCGTATAAGCCAAGGCACCTTGCGGTATTTGGAAAAAAGCATGCTTTCGTTTTTCAATGCAACGGTTTCTGTAGGCAGTATGTAAAGCGGTATTTGTCCTATGGGCCCCGATGCGATCACTGACAAATCATTTGCGTCCGTCCAGCCGCTCTCCACAGGTTTCAGCAGCGCCTCATAGAGTTTATGGGCCAAGGTGACGTCAAAATCCGGAATGCCTCCGAAAGTCGATGGATCCGGGGCAAGGGCCTTCCGCAACAGGGCGACATTTCTCTGAATATCAGCCTTCCCCATAGTTGCAGCCGAAAACGCGACAGCGCCTTCTTTGGGTACCGCCCAGATATACGTTCGCTGGCGAGCCGGGTATATGGAAACAATCGCCTCACTTTGATTCATTTTTTGTTGAAGCATGGCAAAGCTGACCGGCGGCGGATCCAAAAAATCAGCAAATTTAGGGAAACGGGCTTTGATTTCTGTCAATAGTGCCGTGCGCGCTTTTCTCAGGGTTTTGATATAATTTCGCAGGTCGGTTATAGTCTTAGAATCTTGTTGGTCCGATGACAAGGACAAAACACCGACTAATGTTTTCTCTAGGACTTTTATCTGTTCCTGCGCATCCTGTTCCTTGCCGACCAAATCCGACAGTTCCGGGTCATAAGACGCCGCCGCCCTTGCACTGCCGGCCCCCAGCGCTTTCTTCACCGTGCCTTCGTTTAAAATCTCCACCAGCTTGAAGGCCTCTTCGGCCGCATGGATGCCCCGGATTTTTTCAAGCGGCTTGCCCTGAATATTATGAAGAAGGCTGATGTGACTTTCCAGAATGTATTTGAACCGTTGTCGGGCCAGAAAATCGCGCCTCATAAATTCACCTGCCCGCAGAACCGGAAGCGCTTTGACAAAGTCATCCAGCGCTTCTGCATATTTATCTGTTGCTTCGTATGCCATTGCCCGCAAAGCCAACATTTCAGCCGTATGATAACCGGATTCGCCCATTTTCTGGTGCAACATCCTATATGCCTGATCGCTTAATGACAACGCCTCATCTGACTGTCCGGTCATAAGGTGCGAAAGAATCAGATGGGGATTTCTTGAAAAGCGGTTTGTAAAGAACAATTGATTGGTTTTCATACTGTCTCTGACGCTATCGAATTGATCAATGGCGTCCTTGAAGCGCCCATCCGCGGCCAGGGTAACACCTAATTTTACACTTGGCAACCCTAGTGCCCAGGAGTCCTCAGAAGTGCCAATTTCTTGCAGTATCTGAATTGATTTTCTAATCAGCTTTTCGCTGTCTTTGATGCGTCCCTGTTTCAGAAGCAAATCACTTAATAATTCTAACCCCTCCGATACCAGAGAAGATGCCTCTCCGCCTAAGGCCAGTGATTGTTTAATGAGCTTTCGCATCTCTAACTCGGCCTCAATAAAACGATGCTGCTCCATAAGCGTATCAGATAGCCGCATCATTTCATAAATAGGCAGTCTGGGCACATCATGGCTAAATGATTTGGCATATTTTAATGCTTTTCTTACAAACGGCTCGGCCTCCTTGTGTTTTCCCAAGCCCGCTAAATATTGATACTCAATACAGGCCTCGTTATACCAGATTCCAGGGTCATCTTTCCTGCTCATGCGCTTCAAGCCTTGCCGCCTTATTCTTTCAGCCGACTTGAGATCCCCCACTTGGTTGTACATTTTAATAAGCCACCAAAATGCCAATCCATTTGGGTCTTTCCTTTTTGTATGGTTTTCCATGATCTCTATTGAGCGATGAACATTTCCATAATACCCTTCTATTAAACCGGCCATCCTCTCCACATCCCAATGATAGGAATCGGTCTCCAGCATGAGCTTGTAGGCCTCCCTGGCATCCTCTAAAAATTGGTTATGCCGCCCAAGGTTGGCGGCCGCTTTGCCCCTCTTGTTATAAAATTTCATCAACTTTTTTTTACTGGCATTGGCGGGAGGTTCAGCCGCGGCCCTGGTTTTCAGTTTCTTAACCAACTCGGCCTTTTCGGGAGCCGGCTCATCCAGTATGGCCAAAATATCGTCCACCTGCCGGGGCGGCGGAACAAAGGATTTCCCGCTCATGTTGATGGTAACCTGTTTCGCCTTTTTCAGGGACATTTTACTTTCCACGCAGGCCCCTGCGATGCAAAGAAGAACAATCAAAGCAATCAATGTCCATAAGTGGTTAAAGTAAAAATAACGGTTTTTGTCACTCTTTTGTTGAATCTCTTTAGCCATAGTCTGCCTCCTTTCAATTAAATAAAAATTCTGATTAGGCTTTCACCCGAATTTGAGATGGGGATTCCACGCCGTTACTGCACACGATGAAACAGAATCCTATAGACTGACAACGTGATTCCAACCTATTGACCTTAATATCTATGACTGTGTGAATATGCCATATATATACTTGATCAGATAAGAACATTTACGTTTTACTGTTTTCTTTCTTTGATAAGATGACATTATGCAGCAACCTAACGATTGAGTTAAGCGGCGGGCGGATACCTGATGCATAAGTTATTTAAAATAC
>JAOZRC010000626.1 GCA_029940345.1 Desulfobacterales bacterium | reverse complement strand
TTTCGTAAATGGCGTACTGGATATTCATCAGTCCCACGATATTTAGCGCAACTGCAATTTTACGTGTATATTCTTTGATGGTTTCGATATGTTTGGGAGCGATGGAAACCGGTGGAATAACACAGGCCGAATCGCCGGAATGGATACCGGCCAATTCAATATGCTCCATCACTGCCGGAACAAAGGCATCGGTTCCATCGGCAATGGCGTCGGCTTCCGCCTCGATGGCATTATCCAGAAAGCGGTCGATGAGGATCGGGCGCTCCGGTGATATTTCCACAGCGGCTTCCACGTATTGTTGCAGCATGGCTTCGTCCTGAACCACTTGCATGCCCCGGCCTCCGAGCACGTAGGAAGGTCGCACCATCAGGGGATAGCCGATTTCTTCAGCAATGCTCCGGGCTTCGGCCATATCAGTCGCCATTCCGGATTCCGGTTGAGGGATTCCGAGGTCGCGCATGATCATGCGAAACCGATCCCGGTCTTCGGCCAGATCAATGGTGTCCGGTGAGGTTCCCAGGATTTTGACTCCCTCGGCAGCCAGTTCACCGGCAATATTCAACGGCGTCTGCCCACCGAATTGAACAATCATTCCGTCCGGTTGCTCTTTGGCGTAAATGCTCATCACATCTTCAACGGTCAGCGGTTCAAAGTATAGTTTGTCAGAGGTGTCGTAGTCTGTAGATACGGTTTCGGGGTTGCAGTTAACCATGATGGACTCGAGGCCGGCGTCGCGAATCGTAAAGGCGGCGTGGACACAACAATAATCGAATTCGATTCCCTGACCGATGCGGTTGGGGCCGCCTCCGAGAATCATGATTTTCTTGCGGTCGCTCACCGCCACCCGGTTTTCGGCATTGTAGGTGGAGTAGTAGTATGAAGCATCCTCAACGCCGCTTACAGGTACGATGTTCCACGCTTCGGTGACATTCAGGGACAACCGTTTGTTCCGCAACGTTTTTTCGGGCATATCCAGGATAAAGGCCAGATAACGGTCGGCAAAGCCATCCTGTTTAGCCCGTTTGAGCAGATCGTCGGGCGGCAGCGCGCCTTTATGGGCGAGGATTTTTTCCTCAAGCATCACCAGCTCTTGCATCTGTTCAATAAACCACGGTTTGATGTGCGTAAGCTGGTGAAGTTGATCAATAGCGGCCCCCTTTCGCAGGGCTTCGTACATGATAAACTGTCGTTCACTGGAGGGAAATTGGAGCATTGCCATAAGTTTTTCAAGGGGTTGCGCATTAAAATCTCTGGCGAATCCCAGACCGTGACGATCAGTTTCAAGGCTGCGAATCGCTTTTTGAAATGCCTCTTTGTAGTTCTTGCCGATACTCATGACTTCTCCGACGGCACGCATCTGGGTTCCCAATTGGTCTTTTAAATCCTTGAACTTTTCAAAGGCCCAACGGGCGAACTTCACTACCACATAATCCCCACTGGGAGTGTACTTTTCGAGGGTTCCGTCACGCCAGTAGGGAATCTCGTCCAGGGTCAGGCCGCCCGCCAGTAATGAGGAAACTGATGCGATGGGAAATCCGGTGGCTTTGGATGCCAGCGCCGAGGAGCGTGAGGTTCGCGGATTGATTTCGATGACTGTCACTCTTCCGGTTTCAGGGTCGTGAGCAAATTGGATGTTCGTGCCGCCGATCACCCCGATCGCCTCGACAATGGCGTAAGAATAGGATTGCAGGCGCTCCTGCAACTCCTGACTGATTGTTAACATGGGGGCGGTGCAAAAGCTGTCGCCGGTGTGCACGCCCATGGCATCAACATTTTCGATAAAGCAGACGGTGATGATTTGGTTTTTGGCGTCACGCACGACTTCGAGTTCCAGTTCTTCCCATCCCAGCACCGATTCTTCCACCAGCACCTGGTTTACCCGGCTGGCTGTCAGCCCACGGGAAGCGACAACCCGAAGTTCTTCGATATTATAAACCAAGCCGCCGCCGGTTCCACCCATGGTGTAAGCCGGCCGAATCACAACCGGGTAACCCAGTTCCGCGGCGGCAGACTCCGCGTCAGCAACGGTGGTCACAACACTACTTTTAGGCATTTCAATACCCAGGCGATCCATGGTCTCTTTGAACGCCAGACGATCTTCGCCGCGTTCGATGGCGTCCATTTTGACGCCGATGATTTTGACGCCGTATTTTTCAAGTACGCCGGCCTGGTGAAGCTCGGATGAAAGATTGAGGCCCGATTGGCCCCCTAAGTTGGGTAACAGCGCGTCGGGACGCTCCTTTTCGATAATTTCGGTGATAATGTCAATATTCAATGGCTCAATATAGGTGGCATCGGCCATACCCGGATCGGTCATGATTGTCGCCGGATTTGAATTGACCAGCACCACTTCGTACCCAAGGGATCTGAGCGCCTTGCAGGCTTGGGTTCCGGAATAGTCGAACTCACAGGCTTGACCGATTACAATAGGGCCGGATCCGATGATGAGCACTTTATGAATGTCTTTACGTTTGGGCATTGCATCTCCTTTGATGGATTTAACGGTGTCATTTCAGCGCCGGCATACGACATGCTGCGCTTTAAAAATTTCCTGGTTATACCGAATTTGGGGGAGATAAGCACGATCAAGCCCCGGCGGGGCGGCATGTCGGTAGCAAGAATCAACCACACCCACAGAGCCCCGTAGGGGCGGCATGTACAAATCGAAATCGCGCGGTCTGCTTTTCCACAAACATGCCGCCCCGATGGGGCTCAACGAACGGTGTTACCGATTTCTACCGACATGCCGCCCCTATGGGGCTTGTTTGCTCCGTCAGGAATGTCGGGATTACGGTATTTCGTTCCTCCCCCAAATCCGTTATAATCAGAAAATTTCGTTGTTGAAAAGTATTTGCTGAACTGATTTTATGTCATAGACGTTCAGATAATTATTATCGTAAATAAAATATCAAGCAGGCTCTAATGTGAGCTAAACTTATAGTCAAGGGTTAAGCGATCGTGTGATTCACTACTATCGCCAAAAAATACGAGCCGCTTTTCTGAACATCTATCATTCAACATTTTTAATCAAAGCCGATACGCTTTGCCGGTGCCATTTGCCTTTTCCACTTATCGTCGGGAAGCCATTTTTATTCAAGTAATCAGCAATCCAGGGCCATGTTTTCCCTTCTGAGCGAATCTTTTTGACAATTTCCTGGGTTACGGATATGCGCTGCTCTTTATCTTTCACAGCATTGGGATCTTGCACGGCATTGGGCGAAGTGCTTTCAGTATCATCATCAGATTCTTCAGTCACTTTCATTTTTTCCCAGCATTCAATCACTTTTAATGGGTCATCGGTTTCTTCAAAAACTTTGTTCAACGTATCATTGATTTCTTCATCCTCATCTGAAAAAATTTCACCTAACGGTTCCGTGAGACGGTCGCGTGCCACCAGTGTTTCCAGGGCTGTTGAAATTTTTTCCAGGCTATTGGCGATACGATCCACATCCTGAAGCAATGATTGTTCGTTTTGATCTTTCAGCGCCATGGGTTTGATTGCCTCCTGTTAAAGTTTGGATGTCAGTGACTATTTAAATTTTTATATATCATCTATCTTAGGTTGACACAATAAAGATATAAAAGTAAATTCGATTTTTGTAAAATCATGTAAGGAATGGGGAACAAAGCTTACCGATTTGGGCTACCCACATAAGGCGGGACAGACGTAG
>JAOZRC010000625.1 GCA_029940345.1 Desulfobacterales bacterium | reverse complement strand
TATCCAAGCAGCCGGATTATAAAAAATGTGCGGTAAAACTGGAGAAAGTCTAATGGGAAAACCAGAGCATAAACCAGAGCATAAAATCGGCAAATTGTTTTTCTTATTTGCAGTCATTGGTGTCATTGCTTTGCCAATTATTATTTTAAAGGCCTTTTCCGTGAATATTGATGAGGCCATTGCAAAAGTCAACAATGCACCGGTTTCTGATTTTGACCATAACGCCAAACAACTTTATGATACGTATGACAGGACAACACCCGCCTATATGGAAGGGGCTTCCACAGCCCGCACCCTGGCTTATTATTATTCTTTGCGCCAATATCCGGGGTCGCCGCCTATAATTCCCCATGATATGGCAGATGCAAAAGGCAGTGCGTATGAATGTCTTGCCTGTCATGAACGGGGAGGGTTCACCCAAAATATGAATCGGTTTACCCCTGTGACACCCCATCCCCAACATACCTACTGTCGGCAATGTCACATTAAACCAGTTGACAATGAGCTTTTTAAGGAAACTGACTGGGTCAGTGTTCACCCGCCTAAATTAGGGAGATCAGCTTTGGCAGGCTCTCCTCCCCCCATAGCCCATCCGCTTCAGATGAGGGAAAACTGTATCGCCTGCCATGTGGGGCCGGGAACTGTGGTTCCCATCAGGGTGGAACATCCCATGAGAGGCAATTGCAGGCAGTGTCATGTGCCGGAGGAAGTGAAAGAACTTTTTACCAGAAATCCTAAAAGATGAATTAAGTGATGAATAAAGAAGAGGTGGTATGAAAAATCTGACAGTTAAAAAATACCTTTTTTATATTATACCGTTTTGTATTCTTCAGGGGATTTTCGTTATTTTTTCCGCTATGACAGCCTTTTCAAGCGACCAGGGGGTGATGGCCAAGATTAAAAAGGCCACTTTGAAACTTGACAAGGCCACTCAGGTTGAAACCGGCATCCCCCTGCCGAAAAACATCGTTAAGGCCAATGTGGAATATCAGGGCGGAACGTTTTTTACAGAGACACGCAAGCGTGAAGTTACACGTTTTAAGTGCAGTTCGTGTCACAATGTAAAAAAAGTTTCCATACAGAATGCATCTGATATGGCCCATGCCGATATTAAGGTGGTTCACGGAGACAAGAGTAATCCCTTATCCTGCGATACCTGCCACAATAAAGACGATCGCGATTTGCTTGTGTCGAGCAATGCAGGCAAAATTGATCTGGACCATGTCTATGATATGTGTGGGCAGTGCCATTTCAGGCAGAAAAAAGACTGGATCGGGGGAGCTCATGGAAAGCGTGTGACTTACTGGGCAGGGGAAAGGGTGGTAAAAAATTGTACATCTTGCCATAATCCTCATTCTCCACGGTTTGAAAAACGATGGCCCAAAACATATTCTGTTCCGCTTAAATAGATAGGAAGACCTTATGGATTCTGATAAAAATAAAAAAATCAATCGCAGGACCTTTCTCAAAGGAGCAGCATCCGCAGCCATAGCCGGCAGCGCAGCCGTGACCGTCGGTTGTGAAGGCAAGGGCCTTTTAGGGAGTTCCGAAGCATTTGCCCTGGAGTTTAAGGAATACTTTAAAAAACACTACCGCCTGATGACGAATGAGGAAAGGCAAGAGACGGTTGCCCGACTGGAAAAACTCGCCAAACTCAAACAGGATATCACTGTAAATATCGATACGACAGGACCTCCTGAAAATGTACTTTACGGATTCGCATTCAATGTCACCCGGTGTGAAGGATACCTGGAGTGTGTTCAGGCTTGTGTGAAAGAAAATAATCTGGATCGCAAATCCAATACCCAGTATATCCGGATTTTTGAGATGGAGCATGGCCAGATGTCGCCGGACCAGGGAGATGGTAAATATTTCCATATGGTTCCCAAGGAAGGCCATTATTACATGGGGGTGCAGTGTTTTCAATGCGAGAACCCGCCCTGTGTAAAGGCCTGCCCTACGAAGGCCACCTGGAAGGAAAAGGATGGCATTGTTGTTGTGGATTATGACTGGTGCATCGGATGCCGGTACTGCATGGCTGCTTGTCCATACTGGGGAAGACGGTTCAATTGGAATCAGCCTGAAATACTAAAAGAAGATATTACCACACAACAGCATTACCTGGGGAACCGGCTACGGGTCAGGGGCATGATGGAAAAATGCACCTTCTGTATCCAAAGAAGCCGTAAAGGCAAAGTGACAGCCTGTGTAGAGGCCTGTCCGACCGGCGCCAGGGTGTTTGGCAACTTGTTAGATCCGGACAGCGAAATCAGGTTTGTGCTTGGAAATAAGAAAGTTTACAGGCTCAAAGAAGACTTGGGTACGGATCCCAAGTTCTGGTATTTTATCGATTAATAAGTTCTAAGGATATCAACATGAAAAAAGATATGGCTTCAAAAGGTTTGCTTTCATTTATTAAGGATACCCTTTTATGGAACCTGTCAGGCTCTGTCGGATATCAGATATACCTGTGCATCCTGGTTGGCCTGATGTTAATCGGCGTGTATAGCTATTTTATTCAGTTTAAGCTGGGCCTTTCAGCCACCAATATGTCCAACATCGTGTCCTGGGGATTTTATATCTCCAATTTCACCTTTCTTGTGGGCGTTGCGGCAGCGGCTGTAATGCTGATTTTACCATCCTATGTATTTAACGACAAAGACCTGCATAAAGTCGTCATCATTGGCGAAGTTGTGGCGGTTGGCGCACTTGTTATGTGCATGACTTTCGTCTTTGTTGATCTGGGACGACCATTGCAGTTCTGGCACTTGATACCGGGAATCGGTCAACTTAATTTCCCGTCTTCGCTTCTCTCCTGGGACATTATTGTTCTGAACGGATATCTTGCGTTAAACGCTTTGATTCCAGCCTATATTGTTTATTGCCATTATCAGGGCAAAGAGCCTGTAGGAAAATACTACAAACCCTTTGTCTTTATCTCCATCGGGTGGGCGGTGGCAATTCATATGATTACCGCTTTTTTGTACCAGGGACTTCCGGCAAGACCGTTCTGGAACAACCCGCTTATGGGTCCGAGATTTCTGGCATCCGCATTTGCCGCAGGACCCGCCATTATTTCACTGGTCCTGCATGTCGTGAACTCGGCGACAGATTATAAGATTGACAACAAGATTTTTAATAAACTTCGGATCATTATTGTATCTGCGGCAGTTATCAACCTTTTAATGCTGTTTTCTGAAATTTTTAAGGAATTTTATTTCCCCACCCATCACAGCCGGTCAGCCATGTACCTGTTTTTTGGGCTTGATGGTCATAATTCCCTGGTTCCCTGGATCTGGACAGCCATATCAATTAATCTTCTGGGTACGCTTATCCTGGCGTTTAACCCATTCAAGAAGCGGCCGATATTTTTGTTACCCGCCCTGGTCCTGCTGATAGTGGGCATTTGGATTGAAAAAGGGATTGGCCTTATTGTACCGGGGTTGGTTCCCTCTCCCATGGGTGAAATCATCAACTATTCACCCAGCAATGTAGAATTGTACATCACCGTGGGTGTCGTCGGCCTTGGTATGTTTGTGGTCACCATGCTCTTAAAGCCGGCCCTGATTATCGAAAAAAGATATGAAGATAGCCTGGGTGAAACTCATTAAAACCGCTTTAGAGCCTGTTTGGAAAGTCGTGATCGAAGCGAAAAAGTGTGAGAGCGAGGG
>JAOZRC010000624.1 GCA_029940345.1 Desulfobacterales bacterium | reverse complement strand
CTCTTTTTGGGGGAGATGGTTTATCAAGTCTGAAAAAAGATTTCTTTCAATCATAGTTACATAATAGCCCGATATTTTCATAAGTCAATGATAATTTATTCCGGCGTTCCTCTCGCCTATATCCTTTGAATCCCTGGTTTTCGTATCCGGCCGCGTAGGACGCAATATAGGAATATTCGTAGATTATTTACTGATCACCATTCACTGATCATAATCCACTAATCATCACTTCCCTTTCAACACCTCGACCAAAGGTATGCCCACTGAACCCGAAGGCGGTTTGATTTCAAGGTAGGTCGCGATGGTTGCAGCGATATCATAGGGTGTAACAGGCCGCGCAATTCGCTGGGCAGGTATGTCATAACCCGCGAAGAATAGTGGCACATAGGTGTCATACGTCCAGGGCGAGCAATGGATAGCGGCAATCTCCGTGGTTGTATCCATCTCGTAGTAGAAATACCAGAACTGGTCCGCTATGACATGGACATGGCCGGATCGCTTTATGTGGAAATTGTTGAGGATCATCATGTTTACCGGTGTCGGGGCAAAGGAGCCTTTCATCAGATCAGTTCGGGTCACGGCTCCAATCATGCCGGGGATTTTGATGATTTCTTCCGCCACCGCTGTTTCGACCTCGGCAACGCTGTATTCAGTTTTCTTAATCTCCTCTTCGTTCAGATAGACGTAAGGGTGTTCGTAAAGCCGAACCACTTCGAAAGGACGATCATCATCCTTGCCGAACACATAAGTTGAAATATCATGCAATAACTGGCATCCTTCATTTTCCGCTTAACACTTTAAAGGAGTGCTGAACCGAAGGTTTAGCGTTTACGCTGGCCTTTGCTAAACCTTCGGTTCAGCACTCCCCATGAAAGTGTAAACTACTTTTAAGCTATTATGAAGGATGCCCAATAACTCCCACGATGTATCTTTGTATTTGTCGGCAAGCTTTTGAGCATTCCACTGTTTGACCCAGCCGGGATATTCTTTGTAGTAATAGGTGCTGCTGACGAAAGAACCATCGCTTTTGGAATACCATAAGGCCTTACCAGTATGGCCGCCGGGAAGGGATTGCGCCGCGATCTTTTATCGACACGCTGAACACCCTGGACAGACTGTTGTTGGAAATCATCATCTCATCGCCAATTGTGGAAGACAATAAATTAGTGGGCGCCCGGCCTTTTCCCTTGGCCGGTTCTTTTCCGATCATCGGATAACGGTCATCCTCACAATTGTAAATGACGCGCCCCTTATTAAAAGTAATATTGTTTTAATAAATTTTTCCTGTTAAATTTTGCGCTATATTTATTTCTACTTTGGTAAATTGAAATGTAGGGTGGGTGGAGCCTGGCGGAACCCACCAATATGGACGCCAAATTGCCGAATGGTGGGTTCCGCCAAGCTCCACCCACCCTACATATCGCCAATTGTTTTTCTAATTTTGGCTATCGCAGGTACAAAAATGGCTGTCAAAATTTAATTTACCAAAGTAGAATTATATATGATCTATATATAACTCATCAGCCATAAGTTCTCGTAACATGCTGAAATCATTGGCATTTTGAAAACGGGCGTAAAAATTCAAAATTCAATAAATTCAGTAGGTTAGTATAATTTGCTTTCTGAATGGCAAAGAACTTATGACTGTCGAGTATATAAATATAGCGTAAAAAATTTATTTCACCAACTCAGGATCACCAGGATACCATTCTTTGTCGAACCAGGGATCAAGAGGACCATAGAGCCTGAACAGCATATTCCATCCTCTGCCGGGAATGGTTTGTATCCAGTTGTTCTCCTGTCCCTTGGGAGGTTCAGGTCCAAAATAAACATCGTAGGAACCATCAGAATTTTTAATCAGACCTTTTTTGTTTTGATCAACTCCGGGGAATCGCTGGTCGGTTTGCAGCATGGCTCTTGTTTGATTATCATACAGTGTAAATGACCAGAAATCAGCACATGGCACATTGTCAGGCACATTGACCTTATAGGTTTTATTACCATCAAAAGGCTTTCCACTATTATCTAAGTAAGCCACTGCATATTTAGAACCTTTGCCGATTATCTTCTTAGCCATGGCCGGTGTTATTCCTGTTGCATAAAAATGAAAAGCAGCACGGGCATCTAACAGGTGTGCGCCGTCATTTAAAAATTCATGGCTTCCGCCTACAAAAGGATTGGTCCAGACAGCACTTTTCCCGGGAAATAGATAAAATCCTTCATCTCTGGGTTGTGAAATTATTGTCCGTACAGTTACAGAACCGACTTCTGCTGCATCTGACAAGATTTTTTTCATTCGCTTGTCCGGATTAAATTTTTGCCCTTTTCTAATTCCAATGGAGGCAAAAGCACCCAGAATTTCCGGGTTTTGACCCATGGCCGGTTCAGATTTAACCACTTCGTTAATTTCATCAAAAATGGTTCTATCCATGTTATGAATGGTATTGTTAAATTTACCAGACACATTTACAAAATTCATTGCGGGCGGGTTATTCTTTTGAGAAAGAGGATAGGCTTTATAAACATTTTTAGTCGTATCAACAGCAGGTTTCGGGCTGCCATCAACTTGGAAACCACGCCAGATCACCCAGTTGCCATAGGTGTTTGGGCATCCTTCATTTTACCCCGAAAGTAGTTTACACTTTACTTGGGAGTGCTGAACCAATTTGGAACCGCATTCGCCATGGCAGCGCACAGCAATACTGCAACGATTCCACCTATCACCTGTTTTACCCGATTCATTTTCATACCTTTCTCCTTTTAGTTAAAAAAAATTACTTGATTATTTCTATCTCACCTGGCTGCCATTCTTTATCAAACCAGGGATCAAGGGGACCATAGAGACGTAGGATAGCAAACCAGCCCTTGCCGGGAACAGTCTGAATCCAGTTGCCTTCCTTTCCTTCCGGTGCTTTGGCACCAAAGTACAAATCAACTGAGCCATCTTTATTTTCCACAATACCGGCTTTTTTGTTATTTTTACTGGGGAATTTCTGATCGGTCTGAAGTTCGGAGCGGGTCTGGGGATCATAGACAACAACCGACCAGAAATCTTTGGCAGGAACATTTGCCGGAATGGTCAACTTATAATTTTTATCACCATAACAGTATCAGTATTTCCGGTTAAAAACAGCGGTGCTGAATCCATCAAATCGTCAAAAATCAGGACATTATTTGATGAGGTGACCCCCATCTCGACATTTGCCAGGCGCATAGCCTCGACTGAGGCCATGGGAATCGCACTCAAAAATACTTCCATCCCCCTGGCCGTATCAAGATAATCAAAGATTTTTTCAGAAGTTGCTTTGCTGGGCAGGCCGTCATAAAAATCCAACTTTCCGATGGAGGTCTCCACCTGATTTGGTGTCATGATCGACTCGGGAATTTTATAATTGAACCCCGAGGTCGGCGTTTCAGCTATCGCCACCGATATAAATAAGGCCGTGCAAAGGCCCACGGCCAAAATGGATTGAATTACGGATTTCATTTTCATCTTACATCTCCTTTATTACAATTTTAACAGATTCTATTTTACATTTGATTTTTGGCTACCAACATAAGGCGGGACACATTCAATTCAGTTGCTCGTTACGAGCGGAAGTGTCCGACCATGCTCGTTACCGGACTTTTGCCAGATTCCGAATCAGTTGTGATATTCATATCACAAATCATTTC
>JAOZRC010000623.1 GCA_029940345.1 Desulfobacterales bacterium | reverse complement strand
TTTCGAGCATTTCCATTGTAGGGGCAATCCCTTGTGGTTGCCTGATATTGCAAATCGTAAACTGGATAATGAAGGATGCCGGAAAATCGTTAACTATTTGTTAAATCGTCCCGTTGGTTGATGTTTTTAGCCTCTTTTAGGCAGGAATGGTGGTCGATCACACCGAAGCCGGCGTCGTTTCTCCAGACGTAATCTGTTCCTGGCAGAGGGCGGGCTGTGCGCTGAATGATACCCAAGATTTGGGCAGCGGTTAAATTGGGCTCTTTCTCAAGCATGAGCCCGACAATGCCGGCAACGTAGGGGCTTGCCATGCTCGTGCCGCTCATTGATATCCAGGTGTTATTATTATCCAACTCGAATCCTTTTGCAGCGACGATAGCGGTACCGGGAGCAGTGACATCAGGCTTGAACCGGCCGTCGCGAGTGGGACCTCGACTGCTGGTCCTATTGATTTTTTCATTTTTTGCATCCAGATTCCCCACCGAAACAATCCGATGGCCGCAGGCCATTGAACTGATGGATGAATCATTCACGCTGGAGTGGGTCGTGAAAGATGAAGGAAATCCAAAGCACTCCTGAGATTCGAACTCCCAGTAACGCGGGTCATCTCGTTCAATCCAACCATGATACTTCCCGTCACGAATCTCAATACCCTTCAATTTCACCATCCAGATACCGCCGGAAACGCCCTTAACCATATCCTTGCCCATGTAAGGGCTCAGGTAAACCCCAATGTAATTCGCGCCGTTGGCAGGATGATAAAGTTCATTGTAAACACTGCAGAACGATCCATCAGTCAGTTGTCTGTTTTCGATAAACTGGCCTGGCTCGATAGGACCTATCCAGGATTGGTTGGGCGGCTTGATCGATACCGCAATGCGATCTGCAGGGCTGTACCATATTTCAAGTTCATTCTCAGACATGTCCTGAAGGCCGTTATTCTCCACTTTCCACTCAATGTTCTTCTCCAACCCTCTTGCACTGATTCTACCGCTGGTATGAATCCGTCCCATAATCAATCCAGAATCGCCTTTAGATTCGGGGGCCTCTTGACCGGTGTTGCCTGCCGCGATGCAAATGCTTCTGCCGGGCACGGCCAGGGCTGAGTCTAACCAGCGGCTGACCGCGCTGCTGGCATCGTGGGCATGCCCATTGGTTCCAAGGCTGATGTTGATGGAGACCGGCAATTTCGGTTTCAGTTCGTCAGCGGTATCGAGTATGTATTCGACCGCATGAACGATTCTTGTGGAATCGTAAATGGAGCGGCGTCTTTCGTTATCCTCATCTGGTAAATCAATAAGAACACCCACTATGGGTGCGTTTCTGCAAACACCTCGATTCCCGGCAGCGATACTGGCAACATGTGTCCCGTGGGAACCAATTGTCATCTGTGATTGAGGTTCAAGTTCCTGTGGGGCTGAACCGGCTGCTCCGTTTGATGAATCTGAAATTGCCTGATCCATATGTTTTTTTGTTATCTCGGTGCCGTAACCGAATTTTTGCGGTGATGGTCGACTGTTTCCTCCCTGATCCCAGATTTTGAGAAAGCGTGTTTCAGGGACGTCATTTTTCAAGAAATCATTATGGGCAAAATCAAAACCCTGTACGTCGATGATGCCGATAAGAACTTTTTTTCCCCCGCTGGTGTTGAACTTTCTGAGTAATTTTGTAGGGGCTCTCACTTTATCCGAGCTGACAACGGGGGTTGGTGCCTTAAGAGATTCTCCCATTTCAATGTAGGCCACCATTTCATCTTTTAGAACATTTTTGATTTGATCCAACCTGATGACGGCTGTCGATAGGTTGCCTTTAAAAAGCGTCTTATCATCCAAGTACAACGTCTTTTTCCCAGTAACATTTGTGTTTGTTGAATCAGCGACACCGGTTCTTTGGATGAATACACTTGCTTCGATACCGTCAGTAACCTTTCCCAAACGCTTTGTTTTGGGGACTCTTTTGACAATGCTCGCTTTTAGGTCTTTGAGGGGGCTGGCATAATCCAGTTCTTTTATCTCCGTGACCCTTATTGCGGAGCTAAAGTCAGACCGCACCTCGTTGACCTGCTGGTTGCCATTTGCAATCATCCGTAATTTCGGCTGAACTTTACGAAAACCCTTGCCAAGAGGTGTTTCCTTTATTTTTTTCTTAACCATCTTTTCCTCTAATGCCTTGAAAGTCCGTGTTTTATTTCTTCCCATCTTATTTGGGGGATACACTTTGTCAAATCCGGGATTGAAGTTTTTGACACAACGCCCCGAAAAAGTGCATTCCATAAATTAACGGCTACATTTTAACCTTCATGTCGAGGGCTTTGGGATATTGTTTTGTCTGCTTTCCATAAGCCGATTCGAAACAGGTATTTTTTTTGTACATGGGCGTTTTGTTGATCAGTCGTTCAGCTTTCAAGGCCAATTTAGTAAATAACCGGTGGGCAAAGGCTGTTTCCTTTAACAAAGTACATCGCTTTGCCTACTCATCATCAATATGCCAGATGAGCGCCAAAACGTTTCCCACCCTACATTTGATAGCAATCGCACAGGTTGTGCTATTTCAACAACCCCACAGTCACCTGAAAATCATCCGCTATAAACACCGGTTCCGTGCCGTTGTGTTTTTTCATGCCGGCGATGATTTTATTGCGCACGCCCATACCCATATATTCGACATAACCGTAATCTTTAAGCGTTTGAATCAGAATGGGATTTCGCGGAATGCGCAATCCCTGTTTCATGCGCTCCACGGTCACATTATTGGGCAGCGCGCCTGGGCTGATTATTTCCATACGATCATCATACAGAGCGACTTCGATATTCGCAGGCCGCGTCCAATCACGATGAACAAAAGCGTTAATCACCGATTCTCTTACCGCTTCGGGTGAAAAAGCCCATTGAATTATCCTGGTCAGCATATTTTCTGACAGGCGCTCGTGTGAGGTATGCTGTCTGACTTTGCTCATCAACAAGTCCAGAAGACCGTCTTCGACCTGTTCGCCGTGTTCATCCCATAGAGCCACGAGCGGGCCGTCCAGATTCGCCCTGTCACGCGTGTCATAATCTTTCTCTTTGCCCGGGAACACCACCCATTCAAGGCCGGCTTGATAAAGTGATTTCCCGGGCCGGCGCCCGAATAGCACCAGCCCGGCTATGGTACACATAGCCGCGCTTTTATCGGAATCGGACATATATTCCATGTTTGTCAGGAGGTGAATCCATTCTTTATTATCGGACGGAAGATCGTCCAGTTTTCTGATGCGTCTGAAATAGTCTGTCAGACGTCTTTGATCCAAATCTGAAAACCGGGTTCCCGCAACGGGAAGCGTCTCGATGTGTAAAAACCCACCTTCCTGGAACAAGCGCATCTGTTCTTCCCGCGTGGCCCGCCTGGAAGTTGATCCCACGCGGATATAAACGTCTTCGCGCTGCCTTGAGCGCACGACATAAGGTTTTGATATTCCCATATCTGTTGTAATTACGGCGATGCGTTTATCATCAATTCGGATCTCTTCATAATAGAGAATTATGCGAGGATGTACATTTTGGGTGCATATATTCATCACCCACTCTTCAAGGGCATCTCGTGTTATCCCGGAAATGATACCGTCATCTTCCACGCCTAGCAGAATCGTTCCACCTTTAAAATTCAGAAATGCTACGATCTCTTTGGCCAGTTGTTCAGGTCTGA
>JAOZRC010000622.1 GCA_029940345.1 Desulfobacterales bacterium | reverse complement strand
ATCAGGTTATCGTTCCCAGGCACCGCCAGATAGCGCGCATAAAATGATAACAGAACTACAGAGATTTTTCATAAAAAAGGATATTAGTGAAAAAACTAAAACTTATCATACAAATACCTTGCTTTAATGAAGAAAAAACGTTGCAGATCGCACTGAAAGCTTTACCGCGCGCAATTGCCGGTGTTGATCTGGTTGAATGGCTGATTATTGATGACGGCAGTACAGATAAAACCGTAGATGTAGCCCAAGCCAACGGCGTTGATCATGTGGTGCACTTTTCCAAAAATCGTGGTCTGGCCAAAGGGTTTATGGCCGGATTAGATGCTTGTATTGAACTTGGCGCTGATGTGATCGTAAATACGGATGCTGACAATCAGTATAATGCCGACGATATTCCGGCACTTATCGAACCGATCCTTGAGGGCCAGGCCGATATTGTCATCGGAGTAAGGTCCTTTAAGGATATAGATCATTTTTCACCTTTGAAAAAAATGTTGCAGAAAGCGGGAAGCCGTGTCGTTCGGATGGTTAGTAAAACCGGTATTAAAGACGCCACCAGCGGATTCAGGGCGATGAGCCGGGAAGCGGCGATGCGCTTGAATGTATTTAATGATTACACCTATACCCTTGAAACGATCATTCAAGCCGGCCAGAAAAACATGGCCATCACCTCCGTTCCTATCAGAACCAATGCATATTTACGGCCATCCAGGCTCATAAAAAGCATTCCATCCTATATTCGCAAATCAATTGTGACCATTGTCAGAATTTTTGTTGTCTATAAACCATTTCGATTTTTTATGTTTTTAGGTTTACTTCTATTTTTATCCGGATTTGGAATTGCCCTTAGATTTATCTATTTCTATCTTACAGAAGGCGGCGGTGGGCATATTCAATCATTAATTCTTGCTTCCATCCTACTCGGCATCGGTTTTCAAACAATTCTGGTCGCTTTTCTGGCTGACTTGCAAGCCGTGAACCGTCGGTTGATGGAAAATATTCAATACCGCTTGAAAAAGATGGGTGGTAATCAGAAAGATTGATTGTAAGTACTTATATTCGTGTTAATGCGTGTTCATTCGTGGTGAAAAATGCACATCGTATATTGGGGAACGTATGACATCGGCAAACCCCGCAATCGTATTTTACTGCGCGGTTTAAGAGAAAATAACATTGAAATTACTGAATGCCACGCTGATATATGGGAAAGTGTCGAAGATAAAAGTCAGATAGCAGGTTGGAAAAATAAGTTACAATTTATGCTAAGATGGCTATCAAGCTATCCCGGCTTAATCCTTCGTTATCTTAAACTTCCAAGACATGACGTTGTTTTTGTCGGATATATGGGGCATCTGGATGTACTGATATTATGGTTTTTCGCAAAGATTCGAAATGTTCCCATCGTATGGGACGCCTTTCTTTCTCTTTATGATACGGTGGTCCAAGACCGCCAAATGGTCTGCCCGCGACATCCGCTGGCAAAATTGCTTTATTTCTGGGAATGGCTATCCTGCCGGGCGGCGAATTTGGTTATCCTTGACACTCTGGCCCATGCTGAATATTTTAAGCACCATTTCGGGCTGTCCCAGAATCACGTCGGAGCTACCTTTGTCGGAGCTGAAACAGAAATCTTTCCATCATCACCGCCCAAGCTTATCGTAAGCAATTCAAAGGATAACTCTGCCGCCTTAAAAATCCTCTTCTACGGACAGTTTATACCCCTTCATGGCATTGAGACAATCATTCTGGCGGCCATACGATTAAAAAATAAGCCTATTCGCTGGATTATTATCGGAAAAGGGCAGGAAGCTCATAAAATTCGTAACATGCTTGGCAAGTATTCGTTGCCGCAATTAACATGGCTGCCGTGGGCAGATTATGAAAAATTAGTTGAATATATTCATCATGCCGATATATGTTTAGGGATATTCGGTGATTCGGGCAAAGCGGGCCGAGTGATTCCAAATAAAATTTTTCATATTCTTGCGGCCGGCAAGCCGCTGATCACACGCGATTCATCCGCCATTCGCGAGCTTCTGCATGATGATATGCCGGGGATATTTTTAGTCCCACCGGCAGACCCGCAAGCACTTGCAGATAAAATACAATATTTTTCGGAAAAGACTATTTTCCGTCAGGAGCGTTTTCATCAGAATTTAATTAACCGGATACAGCCTGTTGCCGTTGCTGATAAGCTTCTTGATCAAATCATAAAAATATCTGAACGCTGACAACCCCGTAGAAGTAAGACAAAATGGGAAAGTCAAGTTGAGCGGAACGGTCTTGCGATAAAAAACACACTGTTCCAGGCCAACCCGCAAAAGGAGACCGAACAATGAGCAAAAGAAAACTGGTGAGCTTTGATTGGGCCATGAAACGCTTGTTAAGAAGCAAAGCGAATTTCGAAGTGCTGGAAGGTTTCCTTAGCGAATTGTTGAAAGAAGAGATCACCATCCTGGAAGTTCTGGAAAGCGAAAGTAATAAAGATTACCAATCAGACAAATTCAATCGCGTCGATTTGAAAGTTGAAACCGGAACTCAAGAGCTAATTATCATCGAAGTTCAATATGACAGGGAATTTGATTATTTGCAGCGAATGCTGTTTGGCGTGTCAAAAGCGATAACGGAACATATCGTTGAATCGGATGCATACTATAAAGTCAGAAAAATTATATCCGTCAATATTCTCTATTTCGATTTAGGTGAGGGACAGGATTATGTTTATAGAGGGCTGACCGTATTTCGCGGATTACACGAAAATGATAAACTGATGTTGAGTCCGAAACAAAAGGAGTTGTATAAAGCGGAACGAATAGCGGATATGTATCCCGAATACTATTTGATAAAAGTAAATCGATTTGATGATATTGCCAAAGATACGCTGGATGAATGGATTTATTTTTTTAAAAACGAAGAAATTAAAGATGAGTTTAAAGCCAAAGGTCTTGGCAAAGCCAAGGCCGTTTTGGATATTATGAAACTTTCGGCAGAAGAACGCCGAGTCTATGAAAATTATACTGACAATTTACGCTATAAAGCAAGTATGTTTCATTCAACTTATGTATCTGGGGAGATGGATGGAATTAAAAAGGGTATAAAAAAGGTGGCGATCAATCTTTTGGATATTCTGGATAATGAGGTTATAGCAGAAAAAACAGGTTTAAGTTTGAACAAGATACAAAGATTAAGAGATATGCAAACTTTTAACCGACCGAGCCGCAAAAAAGGAAAAAGCTAAAATTAATCATACAAAGACCCTGCTATAATGAAAAAAAACACTGCCCGTAATACTTAATGCGCTTCCTCGCACAATCGACGGTGTCGATAAAGTGGAATGTTAGACTGCGTCATCACTCCGCGACTCCTGCCTGGCGCAATCTGAATAAATACGGTACATTGCAACTGAAATTCAAAATGGCCGAAACGATGATCAAGTCCGAAATAAGGGTGTCCTTTAAAAAAGGGCTACAAGCACAAGGCGGGACAAAGAAGGCGGAAAGCCGTTCCGCTTCTTTAACCTTGATGCGGCTATGAACGATGCGGAACTGCTTTCCGCGTTACATTAGTGTCCCATCTTATGTTGATAGCCCCAAAAAGCACAAAAGTGATTTATCTTATAGAGCTTTGGGCATCCTTCATTTGTTGGTTTACACTTTTTAATGTAGGGTGGGCAGAGTGTAAC
>JAOZRC010000621.1 GCA_029940345.1 Desulfobacterales bacterium | reverse complement strand
CATCATCAACCAAACGGTCGGCAAGATATTTGATTATTTCGGCATTGCCCATAATTTGTTCCGCCGCTGGGGAGAGGGTGAGTCGCACCCGGTCAGCTAAACGATGGAGCAAAATTTGCCGAAACATAACCGTTAAGTTGCAATTGCTGTTATGAAATACGATGTTATTACAACGGATGTTTTTTCCAAGTGGGCTAACAAATTGAGGGATCGACAAGCAGCCAGAGCAATTGCTTTACGTATTGCCAGAGTTCGGGCTGGTAACTTGGGTGATGTTTCCCCAGTTGGAGATAACGTTAGTGAAATGCGTATCTTTATTGGAAAAGGTTATCGTGTTTACTTCACTAAACGTGGGAAACAATTAATTCTATTGCTGTGTGGTGGAAATAAGTCGACACAACAAGCAGACATTAAACGAGCCAGGGCAATGTTGAAACAATTAAAAGGTAAATGAACGATGGATATAAAGCTGCAAGAATACAATCCGGCTGATTTATTAAAATCAGAAGAAGACATTAATAGCTATTTAAATGATGCTTATAACGATGATGATCCGACTACATTTGTTATTGCATTAGGAGATGTTGTAAAAATGAAAGGTATTGGATATGTAGTCAAAGAAACAGGTCTTAATCAAGAGAGCCTCTATAAAGCATTATCGGGTAAAGCTAAACCTCAATGGGATACAATTCAACGAGTAATGAAGTCTTTGAACATTCATATTCAAGCCGTTGCACAATAGGGTCGGTCCTGTGCGGAAAACTGATCCGCTGTTCAGGATCGAATGCTAACCGAACTGTGACAAACCGACTGATTACACTGTCCGTGATTATGTTATGGAAATGTCTCATGCAAAAATACCCAGTTTGGCAGATACACAGCTTCAAAAGGTATGAACGTTTAGGAAAGACTCCGACTTAAATTCCGCAAACTCTGATCCGTAAGAGGAAAAAGCATGGAAAAAATTCAATATTGGAATCCCTTTTTAGAAACCCTGCCTCGTGAAAAGATTCGTAAGCTGCAACTGCGCAAGTTTCAGAAAATTTTCCGCTGGGCTTATGAGCACTCCGTTTTTCATCGTTCGCTTTATGACCGGGCGGGTGTACTGCCGAAAGATATTCGTTCTTTTGAAGATATCCGGCGTGTCCCCAAAGTTGAAAAAGCGATGATGCGCGATATCCAGAGTCGGGACCCGTTTCCCTATGGCGATGCGCTTTGCGTGCCCCTTGATCAGGTTTCCGTGTTTCGCCAAACCAGCGGAACTACCGGCAAGCCTGTGTACCAACCCGACACCTGGCAGGATTGGGAATGGTGGGCTGAGAGTTGGGCGTTTATCCTCTGGGCCCAGGGATATCGTCCCCGAGACCGGGTGTTTATTCCGTTTGGCTATAATATTTTTGTGGCGTTTTGGGCCGGGCATTATGCGGCTGAAAAAATCGGTTGTGAAGTGGTTCCCGGCGGTGTGCTGGACACCCAGGCGCGGATTCTTAAAATTCAGGAATTGCAAGCCACCGCTATGATGGCTACGCCCACGTATGTTCTGGGCATGGCGGATACGGCGCGGCAAAAAATGGATATTGATCCGTCGCAGTTAAGTATTAATAAAATTACCTGCGCCGGTGAACCGGGCGCAAGTATTCCATCCACTAAAAAACGCATGGAAACCGCTTGGGACGCAAAGGTTTACGACCATTCCGGAGCAACTGAAATCGGCGCATGGTCGTATGAATGCCAGGCTCAACCGGGCGGCATGCATGTGAACGAAGCCTTTTTCCTGGTTGAAATCGAAGATTTGGACACCGGTGAAATTATTGAAGAGCCGGGAAGGCGGGGTAAAATGATTATCACCGCGCTGGACCGTCAGGCCCAACCCTGCGTCCGCTTCGATTCCAAAGATGTCATTGAATGGGATGACGCTCCTTGTGCCTGCGGACGAACATTCCGTTTGATCAAAGGCGGCGTTGTGGGCCGTTCGGATGATATCACTAAAGTAAAAGGTGTGTTGCTGGCTCCCGCCGCCATTGAAGAAGTGGTGCGCAGCATCGATGGTTTGGGGGATGAATATGAAGTGATCGTAGATAAGCTGGGTGACAGGGATCGGATCAAACTCAAGGTTGAATTGATGCCGGACGCGCAGGAGCGTTCCAAAACCATCAAAACACATCTTAAAGATCAACTGCGGCTAAAGACCAATTTGGCCTATCTGACAGAGTTTTATGATTATGGCCGTTTACCGCGCTATGAGGTCAAGGCTAAAAGGTTTAAAGATTTGCGAAAAAAGCATTAACACGGGAGCAACCATGAATAATCAGACCGAAATCGAAGATATCTGCGAAAAAATAGGCCAGATGAAAAAAATCGCTCTTGAACTCAATCAAAATGAACCCCCGTATCCGTTTCTAAAGCGTAATACCGAACGGATATTGGCCAGCATCAAAATGTTAGAATTGAATGTATCCGATATCGCCGGTTCGGTTAACTAGGAAAATAGAGCGTGCCTGAGAATACTACGACATATAACCGATTCCGCGGAATTCTGCTGGGAACAGCGGTGGGTGATGCGTTAGGACTGCCGGCCGAGGGTATGAAACGGTCACGAATGTTGAAACGCTATCCCGGACGTTGGCGCCATCGGTTTGTATTCAATAAAGGGATGCTCAGTGATGATACGGAACATACGCTCTTTGTCGCTCAGAGCCTGCTGATGCACTCCGGTTCTGGTGAAAAATTCATCCGCAGTTTAGCCTGGCGTCTGCGCTGGTGGTTGCTGGCGCTTCCGGCGGGGGTCGGTTTGGCAACCTTAAAATCCATTGTGCGACTTTGGATAGGCTTTTCACCAGATAGCAGCGGCGTCTTTTCAGCAGGTAACGGGCCGGCCATGCGTTCGGCGATCATCGGAGCATTTTTTGCAGATGCGCCTGAATCTATTGACACCTTTACTGAAGCGTCAACCCGCATTACGCATACGGATCCGCGAGCTTCGGTCGGGGCTCGGGCCGTGGCCCAATTAGCCGGTCTGATTGTGCGTGAGGATTTAGAACAACGCCCTTCAGAAAAACGTTTTATCACTTTTCTGAAAAATATCAGTTCCACGGATGAAGAGTGGCTTGCATTGGTGCTTAAGATAGAAAATGCAATCAAAGCAAATAGTGATGTTCATCAATTCGCGCAAAGCATCGGGGCCGAAAAAGGCGTGTCCGGCTATATCTATCAAACGGTTCCGGTAGTTTTATATGCCTGGTATCACCATTTTGATGATTTTGAAGCAACCCTTACATCGGTTTTGAACTGTGGCGGAGATACGGACACAACGGGCGCTATCGTAGGTGCGTTGGCCGGAGCTGTGGGCGGCGAAAAGGCGATACCCGATGACTGGATCGATAACATTATCGATTGGCCGTGCAGTGTTAACTATATCCGCAGCACTGCTGATCTGTTGGCACGAAAAGCGGCCGTTCCGGATGCGACTGTATCGTTACGCGGATATAGAAAATTCTGGATAGCGATTCCGCTAAGAAACTTGTTTTTTTTAATGATTGTTTTATTACATGGCTTCCGTCGTTTGTTGCCGCCTTATTAATGCCTGAAGTTTGAATAAATGCCAGTTGAAGATGAACGCTATGAAACTCCCGGACAAAGTTAAAATCGTCGATGTTACGGCCCGCGATGGCATTGAAGGAATCATGCGCGCTA
>JAOZRC010000620.1 GCA_029940345.1 Desulfobacterales bacterium | reverse complement strand
CGACCGTGCGGTTAGCGCTGAAAGCGCGAAATATTAAAGCCCAGGGCATCGCCCTCGGTCAGGATAGGTTGTGATGTCAGCCCTGAAAGGGCTGACTGGCGGCAGTCACCCCTGCCTTCCACACACTAGCCCGCCCTTTCAGGGCTAACAGTCACATACAACCGTACCCAGGGCGATGCCCTGGGCTTTAGTAGGCATGCCCTTTCAGGGCTTTTTTCAGCAACAATTCTTAACCGCACAGGTTGCTATTTTTGAATGGGCGATTATTTAACGCAAATGGTATAAGAACACCAATTATGACCTTGCCGGGCATATAAGCACTTGACCAAAAATTTTCTGGTAGTATCGGAGTAAAAAGAGTTATTAATCCTATTCCGATTGCAGCTACTTTTGTACCGCATTCTTTTAGACTGCGAAACCCCGATCCGCAATCTGAAAGAATGCGATACGCAGAGGCGCAATCAGCCTCTGAAAAAATCAATCGAAATAAAAATACCGGAAAACTTTCGTCCAATTTGACCGCGTCGGAGTCTCCACCGGCGTAATGTGAGAGGTTTACGGAGACACCAAAAAAGAGGTGTTCGAGGGGCGCGCCGTGTTTTTGGTCCAGTGTTTCTTTATAACCTCAATCAGGTCGCTCGTCTGGACGTCCGTGATATTGTTGGGATCGGGGCCCGCCCGGAAATTGAAAGAATTCTCCTCGGCCTGCATGGGCAGGAAGGATTGCTGCCAGTACCAGAGGGCGTGATTCATACCGCGCCCCTCGAACAGATCCATGATGTCGTCCATGAAATTGTCGCCGCCGGGGACCCACCGTTGGACGCCGAACTCGTTCACCGAAACCGGAACGTTGTTCGTGGCCTTGAAGGCGTCCACCCTCGAGAGAAGGCCATTGAGCCAGTTTCTGTCGAACGTATCGGCCTCCCCGTCGTAATTCACATCGTAATACCCGGGATAGGAGTTGGCGCCGTCTGGCGTCTGGTGGGTGTAAATGTCATACGGGGCATATTGGTGTACAATATAGACCGTGCGAGAATCACCAGTGGGGACGACGTTTGGCAGCCAGGCCACGGCGCTGTATCCCATGCTGCCGACGAGAATTGGCGTGTCCGCATCCACCTCCCGGATGGCCGTGGTGATGCGTGCTGCAAGCGGATTCCAGTCGTAAAGGGTATTCGCGTAAGTTGGGTAAAAATCCGTTGGCTCGAATTCTGTCTGGCCCAGGGAGCTGTCCGAGGAATTGGGCTCCACCATAAGGTCGTAACCGACGACGACCGCGCTGTTTTTGTACCTTTGGGCCGTATAGCGCCACATCGCGAGCCAAGCGTCCTGGGCGGCCTGGTCTGTCCAGACGGTGTTTATAAAATAGTTTCCGTACCAGTCTTCGCCCGGAAAGATCGCGAACTCGTTTCGGCCGGGGCCGGTCCGGAAACTGATTACGGCGAACATGTCAGCATTTTCGATCATCGCGAGGAGGTTGTCGAGGTTCGTCTGGCTGTCATTGTCTACGCCGTACGGCACGGCGTCCGTGTAGAGGCCCGCGTGGGAGATGTTCACGTAATTTGCGCCCATGGCCGCCAGCTTGTTGAAATCCTCCTGTGTGTACGGCGCCCCCAGGGGGCCGGGTCCCAGCCATTCCACACCGTCGATCTCGGGGTATATCCTGCGTTGGTAGATGTTGGCACCTCGGAGCATCGTGCCACCGCTACTCCAGAGCGCCCATTTGGTGGTTTGCGACACCCCTCCGTCTCCATTTGCAGCCCTGACATAAAAGGCAATACCTTCATATACCCAAACACCATTTCCATTGAGTGTATTTTTTTCATTTCCATCTGCAGTATATAGGTGTTGTTTTAACCCATCACTATACAACCGATAAACTGGAATATCGCCGGAAGCACGGGTTGAATCAGCATACCAAGCGATCATTTCAAACTGCCAATTAGGACCGGCAACAAGAACATTTTTTTCATTTTCATCCATTGTGAAAAGATGTTTTCCCAATACCGGACTATATAAACGATAGACCGGATGTTGACCGATATCGCTTTCATATCCGTTCCAGACCACGCCTTCATAATTCCAATCAGGATTGACTTCCAAAACAGCTTTTTCATTAGTGTCGGTAGAATATAAATGCACTTTTAATACGGTGTTATACAACCGATAAACCGGAATCTCACCAAAACTGTTAACCCCCCAACCAATCATTAGCACTAATGTTGTTAAAAAAAATGATTTGCTTTTAAATTTTTTTTTCATTTTCACCTCCCTTTTCCACTTAGAATTATTTTAAATGACGTAATTGAGCAGACGTGGGCTGTTAACAGACCAAGCCCTCAAAGAACCGATTTATAAACCAAGAAAAAAGTCCCATGCAGATCGGCTATTTTTATCATATAGGATTTTAATACGATAAATTGGCATCCTTCATTTTGCTACAAAAGTAGTTTACACTTTCTTGCGGAGTGCCAAACTTACAGTTTGGCGGGATATAAACCAGCAATTCTCATTATGGCTTATTGCTTAGATTTCAATAAGATATAACATGTCACACGGTCTGTTTAAAAAAATACGATCTTGTAAAATCATCTAAAAGCGCCGATTTTTGTTGATTTGTGATTTTTGCATAAAATCTCAAGATTTTTCCGCAGAGCTATAATCTACTGAAATCAATGACATATTTGCGCTATTTCCATAATTAGAATTGCTGGTATCAAACTGATCGGATAACCATAATCGACAAGGATATCTTCTTGTTTTAATGAAGCATATTCAGTAAAATCCATAATTCGATCATCATCCTGCCAATTGATACCTCTAACAATAACCCATACGTGATTTTCCCCACTTGGGCTTTCTCTTATTTCTTTTAAAGAAATTTCGGGATATTCAATTTGGGCATACTCCAATAGTTCACCGATCAATCGTTCCTGCACATGATTAATTTGCATTTTCAAAAATTCTCTTCAAAAGTTACAATCGCCCCTTCCGCAAAATCGCAATCAAAAGCCATATCCCCATAATGGCCGCCGCCACAAAACCGATAATCCCAATCAAAGATATTCCATAGAAAAAAGGCGGAATAGCGGAATTGATAATAATCGCCGAACCGATAAGCAACGCGGCGATAACAATGGCAAAAGAGATTCGATTGCTGGTGCGGTCGTTGGTGGCGCGCATTTCGGCCAGTCCCGTATGCCGAATATTGACGGTCAGTTTTTTTTGCTTGGCCAGACGGGCGATTTCAAGCAGGTCATTGGGAAAACAGTGTAAAAAATTCAGCAGTTCTGAACCGAGCCGCATCATATCCCCGGAGATGCGTTCCGGGTGATACCGCTTTAATTTCACTTGTTCAAGAAATGGGGTACACTGGGAAATCAGATCAAAATCCGGGTATAGCTTGGCGGCTACGCCTTCAAGCGTGCCTAGCGCCTTCATCATCAGGAAAAGATCGGGCGGAATGCGGAGCTGATTGCGGGATGTCAATTCAAGCAGATGGGATAATATTTTGCTTAAATTAATATCTTTTAATGGCTTGTAAAGATGTTCGTTAATAAATTCGGATACATCTTTTCTAAGTATCCTTAAATCCGGCTCATCATCCCATAAGGCCAGTTTTACAAGCACGCGCACAGCACCATCTTCATCTTTATTCACCACATTTTCAATCAAATCGACAAAATTTTCACGGGTTTGTC
>JAOZRC010000619.1:2425-3709 GCA_029940345.1 Desulfobacterales bacterium | reverse complement strand
TGCTGACACTCGGTGTGGTGCCGACGTTATATGTTATTTATGACCGGTATAAATCCTGGATGGCGTCGAAATGGGGAATGGGGGATAGGCTTGATTCGTAAACAGTTTTACAATTGGCTTATGGAATAACTTCAAATTTTATGGAATAACTTCAAATTTAATGAGACAAGTATTGCACCCTTGCTTTTAAGTAGGAAAAATGAAATATATGATATTTTTTTAATGGGGCTATGATATTTTAACTGAAAATCTAAACACCTATGCCGATATTCAACTTTTTTAAATCAGACCCGCAAAACTGGCAAGCCGTTGTATATGCCCAAAAGGGCAGGCGCGAGGAAAATCAGGATAATTTCCTCATTATAAAATCCTGTAACGGTAAAAGTATTGCCAGTTATCTGAAAAATCAGCAACCCGTGGAAAAACCGATTGACGAATGGGACGATCGATACTCAAGGGTTGCGGTGCTTGACGGTATGGGCGGACATCAATATGGGCGTGAGATTTCTGAAAAGGCGGTCGCAGAATTGTTGAAACTGCCTCCGCAAACTGATATTATGGCGATGCGCGCACATATCAAAGCGCTACATGACACTTTGTATAAGCATTTTCCCGGAAGCGCAAAAAAACCCGGAACCACATTAGTCATGGCGGATATCAATGTCAGGAAAAGAAGGGGCGTGATTGCCCATATCGGCGATTCACGCGCGTATTTAATCCAAAAAGATATAATACGCCAACTGACATGCGACCATCAATCCAATGAATTTGCATGGCGCGACGGCGAAATAGATGAGTCGGAATATCGCAAGCGGCTTGAAACCGGCAACCTCCGCATCGTTCAGGCGTTGGGTTACGGTTCTTTCGGGATTATCAAGGAAGCTGACGGATATAAACCCTACCGTATTGACTCCCGAATCCGATTGGATATAAAAGAGGACTTGCCCAAGTGTTTACAGGAACATGCGGATATCTTCCCTATTAAATTGTCCGTCAATGATATCCTTATGTTTGGCTCAGACGGACTATGGAGCGCGGATCCGAACGGCATCTGGCAAGCTCCGCCCAACGAAATTCGCATTGAAACATCAGGCGCCCGCAAAATCGTTAAGCGATCTTTTCAATTCGGATCAAAGGATAATATCACAGTCGTTTTATGCGGATTTGCGGATAAAACCCCTTAACGCAGGCTTAAAAAATATGATGAACACCAAATACACAGTCGGCGCAATCATTGGAACTATTTTCATTATCGGCATTTTCGGCGGAAAAAGCCAAGGAAGC
>JAOZRC010000619.1:0-2325 GCA_029940345.1 Desulfobacterales bacterium | reverse complement strand
GCGGAAAAAGCCAAGGAAGCCGAAAACCGCAATTCTTCCAATTACACTCCGGAAGCCTTGAAAAAGAAAGCCGGCACGCTCAAAAAATTATACGCGTCAAAGCCGGGTGAAATCGTTCAAAACCAGGTCCGGTTGTGGAATGGTACCCGCTTTTTAGCCGCCATTCGCGATAATCGCCCGCAACAATTACCCCATAATCGCGCAAACGACTGGCGGCACGGCGATCCAAAAAATACGGAATGGAATTTCCTGCGCACCGGCGATCTTGTGCCGGAATCTTATGGATATGTCAATAACGGCGAATTACGACCGAATTTCAATAACTGGCGGGCGGTTTATGCGAACAACCGGACAATCGCCTTCCACACGACGGTGAATCTCGCCAAACCCGTATATTGACCATTCAGGTGATCGGCAGTCCTGTATCCCCAAAACCGAAACCGGAAAACTATTACTGCCCGCCAAATGAATCCTGCTCTTCGGAAAAAGCGACAGCGTATGAACTGACATATAAATTAAAAAAGGGAAGAACCCAGATTACGATACAAGTAACCCCGATTAAAGGTAAGGATACAAGCATCGAAGGGTTATGTATTCGCAAAAAGGATAAACCCTCGCAAACATTCGCATGGATGAATCTGCATCGCAGAGCGCAATCCGTGCATCGTCGCTTTAAAATTTCGACTTCGGACAATGTGAACCTCACAAATGAAGACGGCGAACCCACTCCGGAAACGGAGAAACTCGGTCTGCTTCCGCTTGTCGGTATGGGACGCAAAACCCCGATGGCGTTGTATGATGTCTTATCACGGAGCGGGCTGCCGGCGGGCATAGCGGAAATCAGACTGACGATTGATTCAAAAATGCAGGAAGCTGCCCGAAACATTTTAACGATAAAAATCAATCAGTTCTGGTCGAACACAGGACAAGATCCATATAAATATGACCGCCGCGCTGCCGTTGTCATTTTAGACGCGGACACGGGCGCTATCCTGGTCGCAGTTCAGCATCCCATACCGCCGGAAAACGTTCACCCCTGGGATATTGCCTCCTTTCGCAAAATCTATCATGAAAAAGATCCCATGCTCATGCGCGCCTGACAAGGACTTGATAAACATAATGCACCCGGATCGACGTTCAAAACCGTAACCGGATTGGCGGGATTGGAACAAGCAGAGCAAAATGGCGCCATTTCTGAATTCATCCAGGGATACACCCGTAAAATTTTTGCGGCTCAAACCGGTCTTTCTCTCAACTGCGGGCATTACGATCCATATAACGAAAAATACTATTCAGCCAGGCCCAAAGGAGCAAATACGATCGCAAATTTCACAACCGGCAGAGGATATACGCTGAAAATGTCAGATTACCTGGACAATACGCCCACCTTCGGATTGGCGGGCGCTATTCAGCAATCCGCCAATATCTGGTTTGTTCGCCTGGCCCAAATCATGGACGGCCATGCTGCAAGCGCATTTGAAGATTCGTTTCATACTGATTATGATACACCGTTACCGAATTTCCAATTGGCCAAAATCGCTGAAAAGCTTGGTTTCGGTGAGCCAATCAATCTCGTAGCGAATTTATCGCCAAAAGTTGAATTATTCCCTTGTCTTCCCCAAAAAGGCAGGCAAGGCGGCGTAGTCTATGGGCAAACAAGTTTCTTAAACATTACGAAACGGAAACACGCCCATCGAATGCTTTGGGTGTTGTCGCAAAATTCCATCGGCCAGGGCGTCACCGCATCGCCGCTGCAAATGGCTAAAGTCGCCGCAACCATATCTTCAGGAAAAATCATTCAACCTTACCTGATCGGCGCATTGGATGGATCGACTCTCAAACCTCCTAAAAACGAGCAACTGAATATAAAAACGAACCTATTGAAAACCGGTATGAAAAACGTTGTGGATAAAGGCACGGCGTCCAAATATATCAAAAAGAATAAGAAATATTTTTGGGCGAAAACGGGAACGGCGAATGTCGCCAGAAATAAAAAAAAGGAACCCAAGGAATACTATTCCGTATGGCTGATGGGCTGGTATAAGGCGAACAACGGCAAGAGATACGCTTTCTGTTGCATGGTTACGCATGCATGGGGTGGGAAAAAAACCGGTGGTGCTGTGTGCGGGCCTATTATGGATGATATTATGGCTGCGATTGACGGATTATCTACAAGGATTGAATTTAGAAAGGATTAAGGCAGTGGTTGAAAGGTATATATACGTTTTAAGGGAATTCCAAATAAATAAACTACCCGCTATGCGTAATCTTGTAGGGTGGGTGGAGTGTAACGGAACCCACCATTTACGGAAATGCGGTGGGTTC
>JAOZRC010000618.1 GCA_029940345.1 Desulfobacterales bacterium | reverse complement strand
ACAAATATGCCGTCCTGACGGGACTCTGAATGAATTGCACAGGTTGAAATATATCGTAAGCAGTGCAAAATTGAATAAAATTGCCAGTTTGATCTCTGTTATTTTTATTATATCTGAAAATCTTAATCCATAATTGTCATAAGTAAATTTGTATCATACAGCATAATGATTCCGCAAGATGGCAAGATTAATTCAGGCACTTTTTAATCTGCATGGATTGCAGAGATGTAATAAATTTTAGGAATGTTTAACCTAACCGTTTTGTGAAAGGAAGCGCCATGAGTGAAAACGATCAAAATATTTATCAAGAAAAAAATAATGAGGCGATTGAAGGACTAGATACATCTGGGTCGGTCGGATTCGGATGGGATGATTACCCGCTTGACTCTGTTTTTGTACGCACTGAGCAACGCACTGTTTACGAAGTCGTCAAACGCATCAAAAAACAACGTTTTATCCTTAATCCGGATTTCCAAAGGGGTTTTGTTTGGACGGTTCAAAAGCAGTCGCGGCTGATCGAGTCATGTTTAATGCGCATTCCGTTGCCTGTTTTTTATATGGCCGAAGCTGAGGATGGAAGAATTATTGTTGTTGACGGTTTGCAAAGACTTACAACTTTCATCCGCTACTTGAATGACGAATTCAGGCTCAGTAAATTGGGTGACGGCAAAGAGGATGATCCTTCGGATAATCCGCTGCTTGGGAAAAAATTCAGCGACTTGCCTGTAAATTTACAAGAACGTGTTGAAGATACGCAACTGACACTATATATCCTTGATGCCAAGGCTCCGCAACGAGCTAAATTCGACATCTTTGAGAGAGTCAATAGCGGTGAACCGCTTGCACGCCAACAGATGCGGAATTGTCTTTTTAGCGGCCCGGCAACCGAGTGGCTTAGAAACGCCGCGGAAAGCGAACCCTTTTTAACGGCTACGGACAGAGGCCTGAATAAAAAGATAATGCGAGACAGAGAGGCAATCAACCGTTTTTGTGCTTTCAATTTGATTGGCTTTCGACAATACAAGGGGGATATGGAAGCTTTTTTAGCTAAATGCCTGGAAGAAATGAACACAAAAAGCGAAAAAGAACTCAACCATCTTGCTCATGTCTTTGAGCGATCAATGAAAAACAATTATCTGTTGTTTGATAAACATTCATTCCGCAAATCATTGATTCATAAGGATAAATATTCTAATAAAAGTGTCATCAATATAGCGCTTTTTGATGTTTGCTCAGTGATATTGTCTACGAGGAAAACATCGAATATTGCAAATAAAGCCGATAAATTCAGAGATGCAATTATCAGCCTGCTGCATGAAGATGAATTTATTCAGTCGATCACTTATTCTACTAACAGCTCCAGGCAAGTCACTAAACGCTTTGAGAATATGAACAAGGCAATCAAGGAGGTGGTTTGATTATGCTTACCCGTTTAAAACTGGCCAATTTTAAATGCTTTGATTCGCTTTCGCTGCCGCTAGCCCCTTTGACGGTGCTGACAGGATTTAATGCTGCCGGCAAATCGACAACATTGCAGAGCTTGTTGTTGCTTGCCCAGACATTAAGATTCGGAGGACGATCTTCAGAGCTCAATTTAAACGGCCCGTTAGTCCGCCTGGGCACGCCTGGTGAGATCATGAATTCAGGAAAAGGCGATATTATTTTTGGCATAGAAAATGAAGCGGCTGCTTTGGAATGGGCATTGCAGGCAACCGATCGCATTAAAGGGGCGACTATACGCGTTAAAAGCTTAACAACTACAACTAATGAAGGAAATAAAACGTTTGAAGATTCTGAAAATTTAGACATGTTCCTGCCGAATGAAGCCGAATTGACTCTCAGACACCTGGTGCAAAGATTAAGTGAGATAATTTTTCTCAGTGCCATTAGAATTGGAACTGCTGAGGTGTTTCCTTCCCCGGAAGCGGCATCACCGGTGTATGCAGATGTGGGCGTTGAGGGTGAATTCGCCCCTTGGTGGCTTCAACGCTTCCTTGATGAAGATATCGAAGATGCACGTTGCCATCCCGACGATGAGGCCAAGACCCTGCGACGCCAATTCAACGCCTGGGCCGGGCAGCTTTTTCCAGGCGCTCAAGGCAATGCTCAATTGATCGAAAAAACCAACCTAGTGCGACTTGAACTTCGAATAGGTGATATTGGTGATTGGCGCAGACCATCAAATATAGGTTATGGCTTAACTTACGCTTTCCCGGTGATCGTCAGCGGACTTCTGGCCAAGCCAAAACAGATATTGATCATAGACAGTCCGGAAGCGCATCTGCATCCCTTGGGACAATCACAAATGGGACAATTTTTAGCAACAATAGCTGCGGCCGGCGTGCAGGTTTTTATCGAAACGCATAGCGACCATGTCATCAATGGGATTCGTTTGGCTGTACAAAATAAGACTATCCTGCCTGATAAAGTCGCCATCCATTTTTTTAACCATTCTGATACGATTCCGCGTGCGATTTCTCCTTTAATCGATTCTCAAGGGAATTTTAGTGAGTGGCCGGATGGCTTTTGTGATCAGTCTGAAAAAGATTATGCATCGCTGGCGGGATGGAAATAATGGATTGGTATATCAATGATTTATCATTAAATGGCCAGTTTGCGGATTCTCTATCTTTCAGAGCGGAGTTAGAACCGTTGCTACGGCTGAGACACCGCGAACCGATCTTGCGGGACCGTCTTTATTGTTCCCGCACGCTTTACACCTGCAAGGTTACAAAGAACAATGATATTCAACAAGCCGTTCTCAAGACTAAGGATAAACTTTTTATAAAACAAGTTCTGAATTGGCTCGCCAATTCAGGGCCTTTCTGGGAAGATCAACGAAAATCAAATAAAGATGATTATTTCGAGTATCTGACCCATGATGTTACGGATCAAGGTTTGGGAGAGGCGGCCCGTAGTATCCTTGCGGGAATTATAGCCAGTGTGTTCAGCTTTCGTGGCAGTTCAATCAATTTTGAACAAACGCCGCTATCAGTGCGGCAAGGTCTTCCGGAAGCCCCCATTGCAAATATAAATATCCGTAACTGCTGGACAATTGACCAATTTGCCAGAGTTCTTCGGGCGGCCAAAATTTATAACTCATGGCAAGATGTTCATAAAGAAATTAAGCTTCGTTATCCAGATTTGATTTTTTCGAACGACGTTATAGACCATTTGTTGCCAACACCTTTCAGCAAGCAAGTAACCAAAAGAATTTTCGAACTGCTAAATATACTCAATTGTCTCGTTGTTGAAAGCAATGCAAATGCCGAACTCTCAGTTTCTGGTAAAGAGTTGCTGAAAAATCATTTCGTCGGCAAAAAAGCATGGTTCACTGATGAATCCACAAGAAACAAAGCTAAATTTGAAAAAGAAATGACTTTTTCCGATCCAGAAAAAACAAACAAGGCTATTTTTTGTACCTGGCACGGAAAGATAAAAACACCACAAACCCGCATTCATTTTGAGTGGCCGCGTCCTAAAGGTCAAAAAAAAATTAAAGTTGTTTATATTGGCCCTAAAATTACAAAAAATTGAGGGTAATGGAAGATTTTTTTAACGTCCTTTATCTGAAAAACCAATACCGTTCGGCATGATTCTTGCGTGGAAAATTAAAAAGCGTTGATACTTTTAGGTTATTATGAAGGATGCTAAATTTAGCTATGAAATATAAAAAACATCACCCTTTGGAACAAAAGGCAAATGCCTTCCTTTGG
>JAOZRC010000617.1 GCA_029940345.1 Desulfobacterales bacterium | reverse complement strand
TGGTTTGACACGTTTTTTAAACCGGGCGGTGTGGCAACGGTTATCGGCAGTGGCGGTGACTTTACCGTTTACACTTGGGATGCCGCTAACGGGTTGACCGCTTCAATCAATAGCACAGGGGACCTGGTCGATGTCAGCGGAGCAAGAGAATCTTGGATTGCCTGGGGACAAGATGGGGTGAACTATATTTCCGGGGCGACACGCAATACGCGATTACCGGATGCGGGAAGTTTGGATTTTGATATTTTCGGAAACGGCACCAACGGCAGTTTTGGCACTGGCACCGGGTATAAAGTGTTTGTTCAGTTTTGGAATGATGCTGAAAATTTTATTGCCCTTGGAATTATTCACGACCCGGGCGTTGCGCCGGAAGGCGTAACCGTTATGGTGGAAGGCGCCGCCTATAATCTGCCTATTGGCGGTTATTGGACTACCGGTATGCCCGTTTTGACAGGTGAACAACATCGCATTAATGTGACTTGGAATGCCACATCACTTTCCTGGACGATTGACGGGCTAGAAGCGTATCGTATGCCCTATAACATCAAAATGGAAAATGCGTCTTTGTCATTTCTTGGCGGAGCCCGACTTCCAGGTGATTCCCTTACAGCCGATTTTCGCAATATCAATTTTTCTTTTGATCACTAACGGCTTCTACCAGGATTCACTCTTTTGATATTTCAATCGGATTATTCGGATCAATTTTAAGTTTTGGTGATTTCTACAATTGCACGACAACAGATCGTGTTGGGGGTGTTTCCTAACCGAATTTCTGACAAATTTGACTTGGCTATAATGTTACAATTACCTACGAAATATAATTCTCTTGATTATGTTAAGAGATTGTGCTAATATGTATTAATTTTGTAAGTTTTGATGCTGTTGCTCTCATAAAGTCAGGTCATATCGGTATCATCTATGAAATGAACCATAATATCTATCATCTTGACGGATTTTTCGTCTTTTTCTCAATTGCTTTAGCGCAGAATTTAATGCGGCTTAATTTTCATTCTTCCTTCGTTGCATCCACTGTAAAAAATATCAACCTGTGTGGTTACAATTATTGATATGTGGGCATCGCTGGAAACTGATCTTGTATACAGCGCCTATCTTTGTCAGCGATGCCCACCGATTCACTAAAAACCTTGGGCAAAGTTAATCGCTTTAAACTGTTTCCGATGCGACACCTTGGTATCAGTTATAAATCAGGTTAGCAGAAGAACGTTGCCCACTCTACATCTGATAGCAACCGCACAGGATCTGATAGCAACCGCACAGGTCGAAAAATATTACGAAATAAAAGGCTATATGGCTACCAACATAAGCTGGGACAATAAATGTAGTCGTAGGTTGGGTTGAGGAACGAAACCCAACGAATTCAGGCTGATGTCAGATTTCGTTCCTCAACCCAACCTACGTCTGTCCCGCCTTATGCGGGTAGCCGGCTATATATAAGCCAAACATTTTTGAGGTCACAAGCCAATTATCAACGTATGAATGACTAAAGGAGGGTATTGAGATGAAAAGGAAAGTGTTTTCGGTTGTATTCACAATTATCATTGCGATGTTTTTATTAACACCTGTCGCCAATGCTGAATTGACAGTGTCACAATGGCTACATGGTATTTATGTACAAGGCGTGCGGGGCTCGGCCGGAGCATGGGGCACAGGGGCTTTCAACTATGTGGCAGGAGCAACGATGACGTCTCTGTTGCCTACCGAAGGGTGGCTGCAAGCTGGCCTAAATGGCGTCAATGGTGAGTCTTTTGGTAGTGGCACAGGTTATAAATTTATTTTTCAGTTTTACAATGATGCGAATAATGTTATAGCATTGGGCATTATAAAAGACCCTGGTGCAGCCCCTTGGGGAGGATTGACACTTATGGTGGAGGGCCTCGGTAATGGACAACCGGTTGGCGGTTACTGGCCTCAAAACCATGATGGGTTCGATACTGATCATTATTATACCATATTCATTTCTTGGAATGCAACTTCAATAACTTTTCGGATTGATGAACACCCAGCATTAACATACCCGATTAACCTTAGTGCCGGTCCGTCTTTTTCAGTTATGGGGTGCGCCAGAATGCCGGGAGATGCAGTGGATGGCGTATTGGAGCTTTATGATTGGAGCTTCTTGCAGACTGGTGGTACGAATCCGTCATATACTATGTGGACTGCGGATAATGCAGCAGGGGCAATAACCG
The DNA here is from genome assembly GCA_029940345.1 of Desulfobacterales bacterium. Classification (GTDB taxonomy): domain Bacteria; phylum Desulfobacterota; class Desulfobacteria; order Desulfobacterales; family JAUCGF01; genus JAUCGF01. The sequence continues at coordinate 1,512 of JAOZRC010000617.1, read as the reverse complement.
CAATAGGGACAGCCACCCATCCATTTGACAACTAGCGTGTAACTAACTTGCCCTTAATTTTTGGCATGTTTGTTGATTTTTTTTTTAAACCCAATCAATTTCCAGGATGGTAATGTGATCTCAAAAACCAATGGCTGCTGGCTTAATGCCAGTAGTCATTGTTTATTTAAACGGCTTGGTTCAAAACAGACCAAAAGTGGTTTGCACTCTTTCTATTTCGTCCCTACACAACTTGTTGTATTGGTAAGCCTTTTTCTATAGATGCTATGTCCCTAACGGGACAAAGTGTTAACTGGTCAATGGAGAAGGGCGCATTTCAAAAAAGGGGGCAAATTATTTATGCTTAGTGTACCTTTATTATTTACAATCTTTAAATAATTCAGTCGGTTAAAAATGAACTGCTGATTCTGCAGGGAAATATTTAAATAAAAAAAATACAACTATGGGGGGTAACAGACACTAATAGACATTAATTTCTGTGGATAACATTCCGTATTTAAACGATATTAAATTAAGTTGAAAAATGCCCCCTTTTTTGAAATGCGCCCAATGGAGAATGCCTTTTAATCTTATTAAATTAATGCTTAAAGGATGTTTGTGATGAGAAAGAGTGGTATTTTATTCGTAACGGTCGCATTACTATGTCTAACAATAGTTTGGACGCCTAACGTTAATGCCCAACTTTTGCCCTATATGTATGAAGATAGCTATATATCTGTTTTTGGTCAAAGACAGTCAAGTACGGCATGGGGGCTGGGGCCGGTGAACTATACCGCAGGTTGGACCGCTCAGGACTTTTTTCCTGACACCGGTTGGATGCAACTCGGCATCTGGGGGATGATAAAAGCTGAATCCGGTTGTACCAATTATGGTTGCGGGACAGGCTATAAAACATTTTTTCAATTGTATTGTGATGCTGATAATGTACTCGCCTTTGGAATAATCTATGATCCCGGAGTGGCTCAGATGGTCGGAGGAGAAGGGCTGACGATTATGATTGAAGGCTTGGCAGACGGTCAGCCTGTTGCCGGTTACTGGCCTTTGGGTTCGATCGATCAAGGTGATTATCATGATTTTTATATCGAATGGGGTCCGACCTATATTAAATTTATGGTTGATGCACAAGAGACGCTTATTTATCTGCAACCGATGACGGTCAACCAGGTGTCTTTTTCATTTCTCGGTGCTGCCAGGTTGCCGGAAGATGAGGTTTATACAACATTTTCGCTGTTCGATTGGTCTCAGAATCTGGGTGATCTCACATTAGTAGGCTTCACATGGGATACATTCAGGCTTGACTCGATGCCCGATAATCTTGAGTCCGCAACGTATACCTATTAACAGCTAAAACTTCCGAATAACAGCATGATCCCGGACGCTTCCACTAATAACGGATAACTGATTTCAATGTGATCCGCCTTAATTTGGTAGCCGTTTATTTCATCCTTAATCATTATTATAAAATGCGCAAACCATAGTAATTGATAATTGATTTTATAGAACTGATGTTTT
>JAOZRC010000069.1 GCA_029940345.1 Desulfobacterales bacterium | reverse complement strand
GTGCAACCAAAGCCATTAAAGACTTGCGCCATATCAAGCGTGCCTTCCGGTTTTAACTGCGGGCTGGAAAGGGTGAACTCTCCGGCAATAGCAGTGCCTACAAACATTATTGCCAAAAGGGTGATTGGCAAGATAGTAATTTTAGACCTCATTTTTGTCCTCCTTTGGTTTTCGTTATGATTAATATGAAACACGTTGTTTCATTGTGCATAAAAATCATTTTTTTTATCTGATTCCCTCTTCACTATTTTAACCCACTGATATGTTGAAGAATATAAATCGTCTCTGCCATTGAGAGCTTTCCATCATAATTTATATCCGCTTCTTTAACCACATTGGCGGTCGGTTGTCCGCCGGAGCAAATTTGTAATGTTATAATGGCATCTTTGAGATCGACCAATCCGTCATTGTTTACATCTCCGCGCTCGACGATTCTATATTCCCATTTTGCCGACTCAGACCAATCATGCCAACCGGCGCCTTTGTCAACCCGAACCCGCCAATGATATTCCCCCTGCGCTCCCGGCAACTGTGATGAATTATAAAAAACAGAGGTCAGATTATCAGTATCTGTAATCGGAGTCGTAAACGTATCGCTGTCATCAATCTGAATCTGATATTTGATGACAGGTTCGGAATGAAAATCAAAGTCATCCACAAACACATCACCGGCACGGTATTCCATGTCTGGCAACGCTGAAGAGATTATAAATCCCACCTTTCGAATGTAATGTATGTTCCAATCAGGGCGGGTTATATCACGTATATAGATAACACTGATATCCGCTGGTAATACTGCCCTGTACACCACCCATTGTTCTCCTTTGATGATATCCTGTCGGGTGGTTAATGCAACATGACCGAATGCATCTTCAAATACAAATTGAAAACCATTTTTATCTCCTGAGTTTACAAAATCGCCGGAAAACCATAGAGCAACGGAAAGTTCCTTTTCAGAAAAGTCCAATGACTGCGCCAGATGAACAATCATGCTGCCTTTATCATAATACGGATTGCCCTCAATCAGCAACAGGCTACATTTTAAGGCGCGCGACCCCTGATAGGCTTTCTTATCAGTGTTCACAGGAGTTGATAGGGCGCTAAACCCCTCTCCTAAACCGAATTTTCTCGTTCCGGCATACCAGCCTTGGGTTGTTTTATTTTCCCAATCAAAGGTTTCGTAACGCGGAAGCGGATTAAATGCCCATCGCAAGGTAGGCTGTTCAGCAACAATCGTATGACCATTGGGGTAAATCGGCATGGGAACGGTTTCTGTATCACTATTATTGCCATATTGTTCGCGCAGGGCCAATTCAGCCGGTTTGTTAAGCGGCGTGAGGGTGACATCGTTTTCACCACCAATCATCATATTTGTGCCCCAACAGTGAAAAAACATCCCTTTAAACCAATTTTTATCATCTCCTTGACTCCAAAATTCTATGGTGCCATTATAACAATTTTCCTGAAGTGTCAAATTGACAGTCTTCGTCAGTTTGGTTTTGTTGTTCCAAGGCTCATCCGCTCCACCGTCAGCCGAAGGGTAGCCGATTTCGGTGAAAATCACATTTTTATTGTGCAATTGGCGCACAGCGTTTATCTCTTCAAACCAGTTACGGCCGGAATAATCAGTTGCCCGGCTATTTTTCCAATCATTTATAATATCATCCTTGGTGGCGTCATTATTTTTATCAAGAGGAAAATAGGCATTGATTCCGATATAATCCAGTTGCTCCCAGAATGGAATATCTTTGTATTCACGCCAATCAGCACAATAGGTGATTTGCCCTGTAAAAACATTTCTGATCGCTGTAATAATATTTTGCCATTTGGGTAAATTGGCAACGGTGGTTAAAGATTGTAACCCGTTGCCCACAGAAAACATTTCAACGTTGCTATTTTCAGCCAATCGCGCGTATTCAACAATCAATGCCAGATAATCATCAAACCATGCATCTGGATCAGATGGCGCCACTTCATTCGGTTTGCAGTCTCTTTTGCATTTAACATTCACCTTCAAAAAAACTTTCAATCCCCGCTGATGCGTTTGCCGAATTATTTCCCCAAGAGCCTCATCGGCAGGTGTTTTGTCAGTATCTTTGTAAATATCGGTGGAATATAAATCATTTTGATAAATATTAACATTAATCGCCACCGAATCGGCATTATCATAGACAAAACGATCCAAAGCAGCGGAAGCATTATAATAAGTAAAGCGACCCAGAGGGGCTGACGTATGATAAATAATAGATTGATCATCGGTAGATTCCGCTTGGTAATAGGTATTTTCATAATCGGTAACAATGGATACGCCGTTGAATTCGAAACATCCGGATAACAATCCCAAGAAAAACACCAACCATAATATTCTGATTTGGTGATTCCTCATATAAGCAGCCTCCTATTGCAAAACTATTTCAATCTTTCCGATTCACTGCATAAGTCAACCAATCTGAACTACCTATCGGTATATTGTCAATAAATTTCAGCCTGTGCAATTGAAATAAAAATTTTCTTGAAAGCTCCGTGAGAGCGGCATATTTGTAGTACAATCATGCTCTGATTCGGACAGAGTCCCATCGGGACGGTATATTTGTAATGTGATTGCGCATATCCTGTTATGCTGTGACTGATATGCGGTCCCGATGGGACTCTGACGAGATATCAGCCCGTTGATTCTACAAATATGCCGTCCTGACGGGACTCTGAATGAATTGCACAGCTCGATAAATTTTGTCCTGCACGATCACCTTTAGCATAAATCTGGAAATACGCTTTCATATTTTTCTATGGGATTGATGTAAATTCCTTGACATAGAAAAATTTTTAGCTATAATTTATAGGTTTATACAAAGTTCGCAATAATATTGAATGAAAGGATAAGGAGCGATACCAAAATGTATGCGATAATCGGATCAGGTGGAAAACAATACCGAACACAGGAAGGCGAATTTGTACGCGTCGAAAAACTTCCCGGCAAGGTGGGTGACGAAATTATTTTTGACAAGGTGCTGATGTTTGCTGATGGAGAAAATGTAGATATTGGCAGGCCCCTTCTGGAGGATGTTGCGGTCAAAGGCCATATCATTGAACAGGGCAAATACCGCAAAATCATCGTTTTTAAATATAAACGGCGCAAACGCTACCGCAAAACACAGGGGCATCGCCAGCAATATACAGCGGTTCACATTGACAGTATCAGTTTGAAAACGTCCGAACCCCCTGAAGCGACCGAAGTTGAAGCCGCTTAAATGACATAAGGTGTAAACGACGTTTGGATCGCAGCACGCTGCGGAAGCCATTTTTGTAGGTCGGGTTAGCGATAGCGTAACCCGACGATAGATAGAGACTTGTTTATGTCGGGTTACGCTCTCGCTAACCCGACTTATATCGGTGCCTTAACCAATAGTCGTGAATTACACCCATACTAAACAACTCGTCAGTCATAAGTTTTCGTAACATGCTGAAATCATTGGTATTCTAAATACGAGTGCAAATTTATAAAATCATATAAATTCAGTAGGTTATCAAAATTTGCTTTCTAAATGGCAAAGAACTTATGACTGTCGAGTAAACAAATATAAACAAATTAAGGAGCATACAATGTCTCATAAAAAAGCAGGCGGCAGTTCACGCAACGGCCGCGACAGTAACGGACAACGGCGTGGAGTGAAGCGCTATGGCGGCCAAACAGTGACCGCAGGCACTATTTTAGTGCGGCAATTGGGAACCCGCATTCATCCGGGCAATAATGTCGGACTGGGCAAAGACTTTACCTTATTTGCCAAAATAAACGGCATTGTAGCTTATGAACGCTATGGCAAGTCTCGTAAAAAAGCAAGCGTTTATGCGGCGTGAAATTTATTGATGAAGCTGTAATTGACGTTGAATCCGGCCACGGGGGCGCTGGCTGTGTGAGTTTCCTGCGTGAAAGGTTTATCCGCACAGGCGGGCCCAACGGCGGCAATGGCGGTAAAGGCGGAGATGTCATTTTGCGCGTCTCGGCCGCCAGACGAACTTTGCATCAATTTCAGTTCAAACGTTTTTTCAAAGCCAGTAACGGCGCATCCGGCCATAGCAAAAATAAAACCGGGAAAAGCGGTGAGGATCTGATTATTGACATTCCCCCCGGTACAATTGTCAGCGATTATGACACCGGAAACCTGGTTAAAGATTTTGTAAACGCTGAAGAAACCGTTGTAATCGCCAAAGGCGGCCGCGGCGGACAAGGCAATGCGAGTTTTAAGACATCCCGAAGGCGCTCGCCTCGTTTTGCCCAACCCGGTGAGCCTGAAGAAAGCTTAAAACTCAAACTTGAATTAAAACTTCTGGCGGATGTTGGTCTGATCGGGCTGCCCAATGCCGGTAAATCCACGCTTATCACCGCAATTTCGGGCGCACGTCCTCGTATTGGCGACTATCCCTTTACCACGCTAACCCCCAGTCTGGGCGTTGTTCAGACCGGATGGGCGGAACCGTTTGTGGTCGCTGATATTCCCGGTTTAATCAAAGGCGCGCATCAGGGAACCGGGCTGGGCGACAAATTTTTACGCCATATTGAGCGCACGCGTGTTCTGGTTCACCTCATCGACGCCTCTGCCATTGATCCTGATAACCCGTTGCAACCTTGGCGGCTCATCAATACTGAACTGGAACAATACAACCACGGGCTTACAACCAAATCGCAACTTATTGTCCTGAATAAACTTGATATTCCCGGTGCGCAGGAAAAGGCGCAAGCGTTTATGCAGGCCGCCGACGAAGCGGATGTCATCACCATTGCCGCAATTAACGGCACGGGGATCAAGGCGTTTCTTTCTGCAATTCTTCTTTTACTGGATAAGGCTGATGCCAAAGGCGAATAATTTTGATTTCCAAAGCGTCAGACGCGTTGTCGTTAAAGTCGGCAGCAATGTTTTGACTGAAACGGGCGGACTGAATTTAAGAGCGATACGCTCTGTCAGTCGCCAGATATGTAATTTGATTGATCGGGGGGTGGAAACGATCCTGGTTTCATCTGGTGCCATGGCTTCGGGTTTGAAAAAAATCGGCCTTGATCGACGGCCCGATGATATTGCCAAACGCCAAGCCATTGCGGCTGTTGGGCAATCCGGTTTGATCATGGAGTATGAAACGGCGTTTGAACGGTATGGTAACAAAGTTGCTCAAATCCTGATGACCGGTGATGACCTGAATAACCGCATACGCTATCTGAATGCGCGCAATACGCTTTACACCTTATTAGGATGGCGGGTGGTTCCGATTATCAACGAAAATGACACGGTGGCGGTCGAAGAGATTGATTTGGGCGATAATGACAACCTGGCAGCCATGATTACATTGATGGTCGATGCAGATATTCTGATCAGTCTTACCGATATTAACGGTCTTTATGATAAAGACCCACGCACCCATCCTGATGCCGAACTTATTCCATCAGTGGAAACCATTACTGCACAGGTGGAAAAACTGGCTGGCGGTATTCCCGGCCCGCTCGGTCGGGGAGGAATGCAGAGTAAAATCAAAGCTGCGGCCAAAGTTACGTCGGCCGGGATTCCGATGATTATCGCCAACGGCGCCGAACCTGATATCCTGGCACGACTTTTTGAAGGCCAAAAAGAAGGCACGTTTTTTCAACCCAAAGCACGTAAACTGGCCAGCCGTAAATGCTGGATCGGCTATTCCACCCGCCCCGAAGGTTTTATCCGAATTGACGAAGGAGCGGCGCTGGCCCTTGTAACAAATGGCAAAAGCCTTCTTCCCAGCGGCATTGTCGATGTTCACGGTGATTTCGGCGTGGGCGCGCCGGTTGAATTAAAACCGGGTAAATCACAAAAAGAGGGTGAAACCGTGTTAGGCAGCGGCCTTGTCAACTATAACGCCGAAGACATTCGCCAAATCATGGGATTAAAATCAGGTCAGATCGAAGCACGCTTGGGATATAAGCCTTATGATTATGTGATTCATCGTGACAATCTGGTGATCACGTCGGAAGGTTGAAATCAAAGCAGCACCCTCAAGCTGGAGCTTGCACTCCGCTATTCTGGAAAAATCCAAAGTGGAACAGTATGGTTGAACATCTATATCTGTCAACAACAACCGGTGCGGCCGGATTGCGCCATATCCCCGCATTCAGCCGTTTTGGTTTGGTTCTGTTCGATCGTACAGCAAAAGGAAGAATTCTTGCGTCCCAGGGCAGAGTTGATAACCGCGGCGGCGCAGCCGACGCCGGCATCTACGGTTACAGCTCCTGTGGGACAATTTTGGGCGCATGCGCCGCACTCCATACACGCATCCCGGTTGCGGATAAGCGCGTGTTTCGCATTCATGCTTAATACCGCGTGTGGGCAGACAATCTGGCAAACGCCACATCCAATACATTTTTCTTCGTCTAATGCCAGCGTAACCACATTTTTCAGATAAATGAATTGCCGCATGATCAATCTCCTTATGAAACCAGTTGTGAACCCAACCAAAAACCCAATCCGATAATTACGGTGCCGATCTCTGGCGGTACGGCCCATTTCATCTCTTTTCTGACACCAGAAAGAGAGGTGTAAGTGGATGCGCCAGTAAAATTCATCGCCAGAAAGGCCGCAACCGCCGGAATCAGAAAAAACTGACTAGCGGTTTCAAGAAGCGTAGCGTTTCCTTTAATAGCGCTGCTGCCGAATAGTAAAAAAGCACTTCCCACGATTAACCCCATCACCAGACCTTTCAGAGCAAATGCGCGACCCGGCAACCAGGGCAACAGAAGCGGCGTCAGAACCGCTCCGGCGAATATGCCCATGAACAGGGTGATTCCTCCAAAAATACCCGCATTCAAGGCATTGAACCAAAACTGATCTGCGCCGAAGATTCCGCCCAGGATAAAAAATGCAAATGTTAGCATCAACGCATATTTTAACGCACTGACCAATTCGACCGGAATCAATGCCGCCCGCTCTCCGATAAAAAAGGTTTTTTGACGCATCGAAGGCGTTGCTTTTAAATCAGCATCCATAAAGGCGGGCAGGTCTTCTGATCGAATCGGCCCATAAACCGCTTTAAAACCGGAACGCTTTTTAACCTGCAAACTTGCGATTCCCGGCCCTCCTAATTGAGGAAGAATGATTTCTCGATGGGAAACGACCTGCGCCAAATTTGCGGATTCAATGCGCTGCACCAATTCATCGGTTCCGAAAGACCCTTTGCCCGCAGCACACCACACATTGACGCCGTCAGTGTCCAGCACCAGGATCCAGGCGTTACGTCCAGGAAGAGATTTACGCAAACGATCAAAACTCAATTTATAATTGGCGGTGACAAATACAGGCGCTTTTTCATCCGGATTTTTTAAAGCGTAAAGCCCAGGTTCCAGCGTATAATTCATACGATTAACCCCCCAGCGCACTTTGATTGTCCCTAAGTGATCACGCCAGGTAAGCGCTGATTTAACTTGGGGAACAGCACTGACGGATGTATGCACAACCCCGGACACGAAAGATTGTTTCAGACTCGGTGGGCTCACCTGAGCCGCTTTCCCTGAGTCTCAACGGGTTGATGCGCAAGACGTAGCTTCGCTAATTTCTCTGCAAGACATGCCAAGGTTCAAACCGGTTGCCAGTGTTCCTTCCGAAATGCGTTTATTTTTATCCATGTAATCCTCCCAATGTAAAAAAAGTACTCGGCCAATTAACTTAAAATATCTTTCATTGTCGGTCCGATTGTATTTTTAATCATTTCAGTAAAATCACTCGCTTTCTGCAGGGAAAGACAGCAGATTTTACCATCACGCTCCCAACTTACCAACGCCAGTTTGTCACCGGGTTTAATGCGCGCTTTTTCTCGAACCTCTTTGGGCAGCACAAGTTGGCCACGACCGTCGATAGAAACCAGTGCTTCAATTTGGCAGCAACCCGTTTCACACAATTGCGATGTTTTTGATTTTGACATAATGTTGTTCTTCCTGAAAATTCTGATTTATCTGATTAATCATGGAATTAATAATAATCCGCTTTTGTGGAATGTCAAGAATAAATGAACATAAACGTTCTCCATAGAATCCGTTAGAATCAGACTTTTTTATACCACTCATCCATTCTATATTCCTTTTAGCCCCCTGTTTCGCCCTTTCATCCCTTCCTTTTTGCCTTTACTGATCTTTATGTCTAAATTAGCTTCCGAATGGCAACAATCAAAGCGGATTTTCATATTTCCGCTTCCGGTGTAAACGCCAAAAAAGGAGGTTTACATGACGCTGACCGAGTTGTATGCTGTTAGCGATGTTCAGATCAACGCTTCCAAATATAAATCATTAAACAATCATTAAAAAGGAGAAAATTCATGGCTCTCATTGCTATGTCTGCTATTGTCAAAGATTACCAAATGGGAGAGACGGTTGTCCATGCATTGCGGGATGTCGATTTGACGATCGACGCCGGCGAATTTGTCGCTGTATGGGGACCGTCCGGATCGGGTAAAACCACGTTATTGAACCTCATGGGCGTTATTGATGCTCCCACCCAGGGGACACTGCTCTTTGCCGAACAGGAGGTTGCGCGCCTGTCCGATGACCAACAAACCGAATTGCGCAATCGTTCTGTCGGATTTATTTTTCAAGGCTTCAATCTGATACCGGTGCTTTCGGCCATGGAAAACGTGATGCTGCCTTTGCAGATCAAAGGCGTGTCATTTAAAAAGGCGAGTGAGACGGCGATGCAGCGTCTCGCCGAAGTGGGGCTGGATAATCTGGCCCATCACCGCCCCGATAAGATGTCCGGCGGCCAGCAGCAGCGGGTGGCGATTGCGCGCGCCCTGGTCACTGATCCGTCATTAGTCATTGCCGATGAACCCACAGCTAACCTGGACTCGGCCACGGCCCGCAAAATTATCGCGTTAATGCGTAAGCTTAATGAAAAAGAGAACACCACATTTATTTTTTCCACTCATGATCAGCGCCTGCTGGATCGGGTGGAACGTCTGATTCGTCTGGAAGACGGCCGGATAACAGACCGGATGATAGAAAGGAGGGCTGACTGATGATCCACTGGCTGAAAATCGCTTTACGCAATATATTGAGAAACAAACGGCGCACCATTGTCACGCTGATGGCTATCTGCATGGGTTTCGCATCCGTGAGCATTTTCCGTGGTTATACGGACAACACGTATGAAGGGCTGCGCGAAATGGCTATTCGCGGAGAGGGGCTGGGTCATCTGACCATTTTTAAAAAGGGATGGCAGACAAAAGGGAAAACCGATCCACAGCAATATATGTTTGACAAAGCGGAGACCGACCGCATCGTCAAATTGGCAGAGTCTGTTGATGAGGTCATTCTGGCGACACCGCAGATACATGTCGCCGGACTGGTTTCCGACGGACGCATTTCAACCATTTTTATAGCAAAAGGGGTTGTGCCGGCCGATGATAAAACGATCCAGGGCGCGTATGCCGATGTACGACCGATTAAAGGGCAGGTTCTTAATACAAGCAAGCCCTACGGTGTGGAAATGGCCGCCGACCTGGCCATGCATCTCAATCTCAAACCTGCTGGCGACGGTGTCATCATGGCCACAACTCTCGACGGACAGATGAACGCAATGGATATCCAGGTCATGGGCGTGTATGACACCGGTTCGGATGCCACCAACGACAAATATATGCGTTTTCCTTTTGCCCTGGCTCAATCATTATATGATACGGATCAGGCGGATCGTATCGTGGTTCTTTTGGGTGACTGGCAGAAGACCGATGCTATGGCCGGGCGGTTGCTGAATCTGATGTCTGAAAACGGCATCGCCTGTGAAATCAAAACCTGGAACGCGCTTTCTCTTTTCTATTCCAAAGTCAAAGGGATGTTCGATATGATTTTCATGTTCATTTTTGTTATCGTTTTGATTATTGTGGTGATGAGCGTTGTCAATACAATGGGGATGGCTGTTCTTGAGCGCACTCGTGAAATCGGCACGCTGAGAGCATTAGGATTGAAACGCCGGGGTGTTCAATTACTTTTCGCCTTCGAAGGCGCGCTGCTTGGCTTTTTCGGAAGCCTTTTAGGCATAGCGGTAAATATCACAGTCTGGGCTGTCATTCGAGTGATCGAACCGACCTATATCCCCCCCGGTATTTCGTCGCCTGTACCCCTGATCGTTAATCTTGTGCCTGCCACCATGCTCGTGCTTGCCGTTTTCCTGATCCTGTTATCATTGGGAGCCGCTATCGTTCCGGCGCGACGGGCGGCCGCGCAAGGGGTTGTGGATGCTTTGGGACATGTTTGAAATGATTGTTTTGATTGTTGACTGTTGATTGCTCATCACTACACACTTTGAAGATATATGATAAACGGGAGGTAATTATAATGAAACGTTTTGCTATGATGTTGATGATTGTTTTTGGAGGAATTTTCTTGGCAATGACATCAGTCAATGCCGAGATGACGCCTGAACAGGTTTTAGAACAGGCGGATCTGGCGCGGGGCAATGTGCTGGGAGTGGAATGGAAAATTCATATCGTTTCGATTGAGAGAGGCCGTCAACAGGATCAGACGCTTAAGATCAAAGCGCGCGGTTTTAATATCCTGGCTGAAACCCTGTCGCCGCCTAAATTAAAAGGACGCAAAATACTGATGATTGATCGTAACATGTGGTTTATCAAACCCGGTCTGCGCAAACCGGTGCCGATTTCTCCCCGTCAAAAACTGATGGGCGGCGCCTCCAACGGGGATCTGGCTTCCACCAATTACTCCGGTGACTATAAAGTGGCGTCCGTGTCCCATGAAACGCTTGGCGATGAATCCTGCTATCTTTTTGATTTGATGGCGGCCAATAAAAAAACTACCTATGACCGCATCCGCTATTGGATTTCAGAAAAGCGTCTGGTGGGCGTCAAAGCCGAATTCTTCACTGTTTCAGGCAAAATGTTCAAAACAGCCGTTTTTGAATATGACAACCGTATCCATAACGGGGATGCATCGCAGGTATTTATTTCCAAAATGATGATTACCGATGCGGTGATGAAAAAGAATATCACCACCATGAGCTATAGTGATGTGAAAATCAAAAAAATTCCGGAAGCGGCCTTTAATTTGAATTTGTTGGTGAGATAACATAGGTGTCAGGTTTCAGCGTTCAGATGCCATGCCATGCCCTGACACCTGAATGCCCTGAAAATTTTCGACCTGTACGGTTGAAATAAAATATTCCTTTAAAGCTCCGTGATTGCGGCATATTTGTAGTACAATCATATTCTGATTCGGTCAGAGTCCCCTCGGGACGGCATATTTGTAATGTGATTGCGCATATCCTGTTATGCCGAAACAGATATGCCGTCCCGATGGGACTCTGACAAGATATCATCCTGATAATTCTACAAATATGCCGTCCTGACGGGACTCTGAATGAATCGCACAGGTCGATAAATTGTAAACTGACTTATGAAGGGTGCCGATTTTTGAATAGAATACTAAAAAAGGGAAGGTAGTGTTGACAAAAAGCGCAGCGGTGGCAGGGTTCGTTTTGGCGGTCTGTTTATTAGGATTAGGATGCTCAATCTGTTTGGGTGCCGGAAAAGCGGACATTGGCGAAAAAGCCGCCTGGCATGATGATTGGTATGATGAATTGGCGGAAGGGTTCGATTACACCCTCAGATTTCTGACTTACGGCGTGTTGCAAGAACCTGCCGGCACATCCCAAAATCCGCAGAATGCTTTTCTTCAAATCCCCCGCTATTTCGGCGTACTCGCTTTAAGGCCTGATTTGTATCAGAATTTTAAACGTCTGGAACTCAGTGTCAAACCCCGTATGAATCTTGATTGGGCGGCCTGGGAGGATGGCATCCGGGATGGCGAAACGGAATTTAAAGATGATTTTTTTATCAACCAATGGCTGGCGCGAATCTCCATCACGGATACGCTGTTTTTATCCTATGGCCGGGAAAACCTTCAGTGGGGTCCCTCTTTTCTGCTGTCACCCTCCAATCCTTTTTTTCGTGACAACGGGCACCGCAACCCCAAACAGGAGGTTGCCGGTATGGATTTCGCGCGTCTGGTCTGGCTTCCTGATATGGCCTGGACACTGTCCCTGATAGCAAATACGGATCAGGGGCGGCAGGAATTTTTATTACAGGACTTTGAAAAAAGCTATTCGGCAAAACTGGATTATGCCGGTCAGGAAGGTTACGCCGGCTTAATCCTCTCGCATAACGAAAATGACCATAACTTTGTGGGAGTTTTCGGCGGCCGCACCGTTACGGATGCGTTTTTACTTTACGGCGAAGGCAATCTTTCCCAAAACTTCACCGGTCTCTATCCTACGGCCGCGGACAACCCTTTGGGCGCTGACATGCGAAGCGTTGATCATCGCAGTTCTCCGGTGAGGGGCATCGGGCTTTTAGGCGGTTCTTACACCTTGAGTAGCGGACCGACACTCACAGCGGAATATGTCTATAACGGACGCGGTTATAATGCCGATCAGGCGGATAAGTACTATCTGCTGCGTAAAAAAGCGGCAAACGCTTTCCACTCTGCCGGCCGGTCTGCCGATCAGATTCATAATTTATCTCAATCGATTCTGGCGCGCACCATGGACCCCGGCCTGCGCCTGCTCAGACAAAATTACCTGTTGCTCCAATACCGCCACCATGATATTCGTGATGTGCTTGATATTACATTACGTCAGACTTGGAATGGTGATGATGGCTCCGGACAGTTTATCGGCATGATCGAATACTATCTGGGCGATCATATCCAACTGTTTTCCATCCTGAATGCCAATTCCGGAGGTCCTGACACCGAGTTCGGAAGTATACTAGACTATCAATGGATGGTGGGACTAGAATTTACGTTTTGAATCAGCAAACAACGATAACATTGCCATCAATCAAATTGACACCAAAGCGCATCCTGACAACATTGCTCGGCACGGTGGGGTTTAATGTGGTTATTGCGCTCTTTATGACTGCCATAGAATTCGGCGGCAGTTTTACAGAGAACCTGATCTTCTCCCAATTCATCGGTCTCTCCATCTGCTCGCTGGTATGCACTTCATTTTATATGCTGGCTCCGGAAGCCCTGTACGCGCAACTGCTTCTCGCGGTTGCTGGGATAATCGCAGGCTCTGTTATAGGCAGCTTGTCAGGCTCCGTTATCACCGGGGCCGATATTGCGCTGCTTCACACAACACCGGCGTCACGGGTTCAAACGATCTTGTTTGGAATTCTGTTCGGAGCGATTATCAGCTACATTTTCATTTCACGCGATAAACTGACCGCATCGCAAGCTCTCATCCAGGAAGAGCGTATTAAAAGGCTGCTCGCAGAAAAAAAGACCATTGAAAGTGATCTTAAACGGCTTCAGGCTCAGATCGAACCCCACTTTTTATTCAACACCCTGGCCACAATCCTGAGTCTGTTGGAATCCGAACCGGCCAGGGGCCGCACCATGCTCAAAGACCTCACCTTGCATCTGCGCGCTACGCTTTCCAAAACCAGGAGCGATCATGTCACCATCGGGCAGGAAATCAAGATGATCACCGCTTACATCAATATCTTCAAGGGACGTATGGGCGATCGCCTGCGCTATGCCGACCACGTACCGGATACCGTTCGTTCACGTCTGTTGCCGCCCATGTTGCTTCAACCTCTGGTGGAAAACGCGATCAAACACGGCATTGAGCCCAAAATCGACGGCGGCCAGATCACCATAACAGCGTCGGTGACCGACAACAAGCTGCGGATAGAGGTTGCGGACACCGGTTTGGGATTTGACAGCACGGGTCTGGCGGGCCTGGGGCTTGCCAATGTCAAAGAGCGGCTGCAAGCGTTATATGCGGATCAGGCGCGTTTGATTTTGGAAGAAAATCATCCCTGCGGCGTAAAAGCCATTATCGAGGTGCCTTATGACACCCCCTAA
>JAOZRC010000068.1 GCA_029940345.1 Desulfobacterales bacterium | reverse complement strand
GTAAACATGTGTGTGTGTAACCGTTCACGCCCTGCCTTTTTCGCAGCAGTTGTAGGTCGGATTAGCGTAGCGTAACCCGACAAAAATCGGCCCTGACGTCGGGTTACGCTGCGCTAACCCGACCTTGTATGATTGCCCCATGGTTACTTAAACCCCAAGCTGTCCTGCTTAGAGCCTGTTTGGAAAGTCGTGATCGAAGCGAAAAAGTGTGAGAGCGAGGGCTGATTTTCGCAAATTTTAAGGGAATAGCCGGCCTATTGCCATGAAATTTGCGGAAATCAGAACCGCTCTCACGCTTTTGCAGCCGATTTAAGATTTTTCAAACAGGCTCTTAGAGAATAATAGTATAAAGGAGTACATTGAAATGGAGGGTTACAAAAAGATGATCATCCTGATCGCGGAAGATGATGACGGACACGCCGAACTTATTAAAGAGGGATTGGAAGAATCCGGTGTGTGTAACCAAATGATTCGATTTTCAAACGGCCAAGAGGTCTGGAATTTTTTATCGGGAACAGGGGACAGGGAAGTATTGGACAAAAGCAAAGCCTACCTGTTGCTGCTTGATATTAATATGCCCAAAATGGATGGTGTTGAAGTATTAAAAAGAATGAAGGGCAGTAAGGAATTGAAAGAGATTCCGGTGATGATGCTCACCACGACCGACGACCCCAGGGAGGTTGAACAGTGTTATAAATTCGGATGCAATGCATATATAACCAAGCCCGTGGATTTCGGTAAATTTGCTGAGACCTTGAGATGCTTAGGGCTGTTCGTTCAGATTGTAAAAATATAACAGCGATGATTTATACTAATCCAATTTTGGTTTTTCCAAAATAAAGGAGTGCAAACTTCAGTTTGCTTGTACCGCCAAGAAAAACCAAAATTGGAATACTATAATATCCGAATAGAAGGTAATTAATGCCATGACAATACTTATCATTGAAGATGATGCCGGAATAGCCGAACTGCTTAAAGATAAATTGGAAGAGCGTGGGTATGAAACCGACTGTGTCAAATCCGCCAGTGATGCGCTTGCCTGGTTGGAAGTCCATTCGCCTTTTCTGATGGTGCTGGATTACGGTCTTCCCGATATGAACGGCAAGGAGTTGATCGAAGTGTTAAAGCAAAAAAAGCAACCCCTGCCAGATTTTATCGTTTCCACCGGTCAGGGTGATGAGCGTGTTGCCGTTGACATGATGAAACTAGGCGCCAGGGATTATATCGTAAAGGATGCGCACTTTCTGGATATTTTGCCCGAGGTTGTAAGGAGAGTTGACCAAGCGATTGAAAATGAAAATAAATTGAAGTGCGCGGAGGAACATCTGCGGGAAAGCGAACGACGCCACAGGATCATCTTCGAGAACTCCCCCTTGGGTATCATTCGATTTGATTCCGAGGGAACCATAATGGACTTCAACGATAAATTTATTCAACTCATGGGATCATCCAGGGAAAATCTGATCGGTTTCAATACCGCGCGGCAAAGTACGCCCGAAATGCGCGTTGCGATCAAAAAGGCTTTGTCAGGCCAGGCATCAATATTCGAAAATGAATATACCTCCATAACCGGTGGCAAGACAATGCATCGTGTGGGAAGGGGAGCGCGACGAGCGGCCCCAGGCAATTTTGCACAAGCCGTACAGCAGGGTGGAGCTGAAGGCCGCCCTGGGTCAGGCGCTGGGAGAAAGAAAACGAGAGGATTCGTAGCCCGAACCATTCCCACAACCTAAACCAAATAAAAGGTGATGCCATGACAATACTCATTATTGAAAATGATGCCGGAATATCCCAACTGCTCAAAAAAAAAATCGAAGGGTGCGGGTATGAAACCACCGTCGTGCAAACCGCGGGTGAGGCCATGTCTTTGTTGGAAGACCATTCACCTTACTTGATGGTGTTGGATTATGGCCTTCCCGATATGAACGGAAAAGAATTGATCAAGGAGTTGAAGAAACGAGTGCGGCCGATGCCTGACTTTATCGTCTCCACCGGTCTGGGCGACGAACGCATAGCCGCCGAGATGATGAAACTCGGTGCCAGGGACTATGTCGTTAAGGATACGAACTTTCTAAATAAACTGCCTGGGGTGATCAGGAGAGTTGACAACAAGATTAAAAATGAGAACAAACTGAAGCTGGCGGAGGAAGCGTTGCGGGAGAGTGAGATCAAGTATCGGCAGGTTGTGGAAAATGCCACGGAGGGAATTTTTGTCATTCAAGACGACTCCTATTGTTATGTCAACCAACGCGGGGCTGAAATATTTAATACAACACGGGAAAGGATTTTATCAGGGAAAATATATGAATTCGTTCATCCCGATGATCGGATGGCATGTGACAATCGAGTATCCGCCCGTAAACAAGGTGAAACTACTGAAGAATTATTAGTGCATAGAATTTTCGACGTTTCAGGAAATGAAAAATGGGTTGAAGTCAGAGGCATCAGTATTATTTGGGAAGGCCGACACGCCTCCATGTGTTTTGTAATTGATATCACCGAACGTAAACGGGCTGAACAGGAAAAAGCCCAGATCGAGGAACAATACCGCCAGGCTCAGAAAGTTGAAGCTATCGGGAAACTATACTCGCGAAGGCCATAATTGGTGATTTTATAATTGATCAATACCTTAATTCATAGGCGTAAGACATATTTCAAAATCACCAATTATGACCGTGCCAAGTATATACTCATGAAGGCCATAATTGGTGATTTTATATTTGATCAATGCCTTAATTCATAGGCTTAAGACATATTTCAAAATCACCAATTATGACCGTGCCAAGTATATATCAAAGGGAATTTTATGGAAACGGGTTCAATTGGGCCGCAGTGTCTCAGATTAATAAAAAAATATTGGTTCATGGTTGGACTAGGCGCTGTCAGTTTAATCACCGTGGCAGATCACACGCTGATATTAGCCGGTTGGGGAAATTGGCTCAAACAACGCCATGCACCCGATCTGGTAATTATTTTTATATTTATTTTTACTGGTTTGGCGCTCACGCCGGAACAATTGAGGCTAGGTTTTACCGATGTAAAAGGTATATTGCTGGCCGCCTTTATCATTTTTGTCATTGCACCTTTGACAGCGGCGTTGTTCGGTCAGTTCCCGCTGGACACCGGAATTATTATCGGTCTGTTTCTTGTGGCTGTCATGCCTTCAACATTGAGCAGCGGTGTGGTTATGACAGCGGAAGCGGGTGGCAATGCGGCGCATGCTCTGGTCATCACGATCATCGCCAATAGTGCGGCCGTTTTTACCATTCCTTACACCTTAACCTTTCTACTGCGAATCATTGGTGAATCAGCGTCGCTAACCATCGACAGGACGGCGATGATGCTCAAAATATTCCTTTTGGTTGTTCTGCCGCTGGCCGGAGGCTTGCTTATAAAATTTTTATGGAATACTCTATATGAACGTATCGGCTCCAAATTAAATATTGTCAATCAGGGTTTGATCATTTTTATTGTTTGGATCGCCCTTTCGCAAACCCGCAGCATATTGTTAAACAGTGGATACACGGTCGGTCTGATTATCGTGTCAGTTTTTGTCTTTCATGGAATTCTGCTGATTTGGGGATGGGGCTTGATCCGGGTCTGCCGCCGTGAAAAAGGAAACTGGGAGAGTATTTTATTCATGGGCGGTCAAAAAACGCTGTCTTTATCAATAATTTTGCAGGTGTCTCTTTTTCCTCAGTATGGCATCGCCTTAGCCGTGTGCGTCATTCATCATATCGTGCATTTGGTGATGGACGGCTATTGGGTCGAACGGATCAAATCCCAAAATGATTAGCGCCGAATACAAATAAAAAAAAGCTGATTACTTGCCTTTCGCCCATTTTAAAATTGTTTTTTTAATTAAACCACAATATATTGTATGTATGCTAAACAACAAACACAAGGCAAACTTTTGTAACTAAGTTGATATCAATAAAACCCTGTCAGAATAGCAACTTTTCGGCTAATTACCACAATATATTGTGGTTAGTTAATTGAAATACACAAGAAAAAATAAGCGAAAGGTAAGTGATTACAATTGACAATATGAATTATACAATTTATTGTCGTATAATTATATGAATAAATGGAGTATAAAATGAGAACTAAAAGAAAAGTCAGTCTGACTATTGATCAAGACCTTGATGCAGCCATCGAAAAAGCAGCAAGAACATATAAAATGGCTAAGAGTCAACTCGCCCAGGAGGCTTTCAGATTGTGGCTAAAAATGGAGACCGAGGCGCTTATGGCGAAAGGATATCAAGAAATGGCTGAAGAAGATAAAGCCTTTGCGGATACTGCTTTTCAAGCTCAAAGAGAGATCGTGCAATGAATGATTTTCCCAAACGCGGTGATGTGTGGCTTGTTAACTGGAATCCTGCCAGAGGAAGTGAACAGGCTGGCAGGCGGCCTGCGCTGGTGATTCAGAATGATATTGGCAACGAAAAGGCGTCAACAACGATTGTGGCATCGATTTCAAGCTCTATGAAGATTTATCCGATGAACGTCGAGGTTAATCCCCCCGAAGGCGGACTTGACCGTTCTTCGATCATAAAAACAAACCAGATACTTACTGCCGCAAAAGAGAGATTGGAAAAGTGTCTGGGGCGGCTTGACAAAGATAGAATGGATGATGTCGATAGAGCCATTAAATTGAGTCTGGCATTATTATAAAAGTGACTCCGGTTTATATTCGTTTATCGAAAAATAGGTGTGAAAAACCTTGTTACGCTGTTTATCAACGGGAAGGGAAATTGCATTCTATTCAAATTAGATGGTAATGGCCAAATAAAAAGTGCGAAAGTTAAGCAGAGCGGAGGAACGGAGCGGAACGGTCTTTCGCTGATATAACGTTCTGTTCCACGGATTCAGGCCCATGCGAAAAACATAATTTTCGCACTCCGGAACTGCACCTGGCCATAATTTGTGAACAGGATACGGAAAATTGTTATGACGGATATACATTTCGAACTGAAAATCGGTAAAGGAACGGCGACCTTTTTAATCCCAAAGAAACAGCTTCTCTACGAACTCGTAGGAATCAATCGCACGCCGCCGGAGGACCTGTCCACCGCCTATCGATATGCCCTGGCCCACCCCATTGACAGTCCGCCGTTGAGCGAAATCGTCAAAGCGGGTGAAACGGTGGCTATCACGGTCAGCGACATCACCCGTAGCTGGCAGCGCAACGATCTCACGTTGCCGATCCTGATTGACAGTCTGAATGAAGCCGGTATTAACGATGAGGACATAACGGTCATCATCGCCGTCGGGGCCCATCGCCAGAACACGGCCGAGGAGTTGGCGGAGTTATGCACTAAAGAGATTTGCCAGCGCGTCCGCATAATCAACCACAACGCCTGGGACACAGACAACATGATCTACTACGGCAAAACCAGCCGTGGAACGGAAGTGGCCTTCAACCGCGTCGTGGCCGAAGCCGATCGGGTCATTCTTACCGGTGGGGTCATCTACCACTACATGGTGGGTTATGGCGGCGGTCGGAAAAGTATCTTGCCAGGGGTGTCTTCGCTCAAGACCATTCAGCAAAGCCATCTATGGGCCATGGAAAAGACCGTTGGCAAGGGCTCCAACCCTTTAGCCGCCAACATGAAGACTGCCGGCAATCCGGCCCACGAAGACATGATGGACGCCGCGGCATTTCTAAAGCCCGACTTCATCGTCAATGTGGTCCCCAATCTGGATGGTGACATTACCGGCATTTTTGCCGGCAATTGGGTCTCGGCATGGCAACAGGCCACCCGGATGGTGGATGAGATATTCGGAGTGGCGATTCAAGAACAGGCCGACATCGTTATCGCCTCGGCCGGCGGCCACCCTAAAGATATCAACCTTTACCAATCCCAAAAGACCATCGACAATGCGGTTTACGCCATGAAACAGGGAGGTGTTACCATCCTCCTGGCGGAGTGTCCGGATATCAAAGAGCCTGCTGAGTTCTTCGACTGGTTCAAATATCCCACCTTTTTGGATATGGAGAAGGCGGTGCGGGCCAATTACCTCATTTCAGGGTGGGTGGCGGTGCGTCAATTGGAGTATGCTGACCAAGGCCATATCATCATGGTTACCCGAAAAGAGAACATCGAATTGGCTCGACAGGCCGGTGTTCAAGGGGTGGCTGACATAGACGAAGCTTTGGCAATGGCGTATGTGAAGTGTGGCAGTAATTCACCCAAAATTACGGTCATGCCACAAGGCGCCAATACATTTCCGATCCTTGAGACCTGAGTGTGGCATAGGATTATTGATAATCATAGAACGAATAACGAATTATAAAGGAGGGCGTCTGAAAATGAAACCTAAATGTTTATATGCTATTCGGTTGATTTGCATCTTTTTATTTTTTGCGGTCGGTTGCGGTCTTCCTGCGGACGTGAAAGAAGAGGCCGAACGCAAGACGGAACAAATTACCGCCGCTCGCAAGGTTGTTGACAAACACAAGGCGAAGTACGTGAAATTTCTAACGACCGATGAATTCACTTTCTTTGCCGTTTACGCCCAACGGGAACATTGGGAGAATCGCTTTGATGAAGCTTATGCTAAACTGAAAAATGCTGAAAAAGAGGTTACTCAAGGCAAAATTTCAGCTTTGTTAAAAGAAAATAAAAAAGAAAAAGCCGGTGAGCTTTGGATCGGAATCAAAACAGTTGATCGGGCAATTCGTAAAGCGTTGAATATTGCGAAAGCACCGACCCAAAGGATGGCCGAACTGAAACGCATCCAAAAAGAGTGCCCTCAATTGGTCGAAAAGGCTGCTGCCGAGCTTGGTGAAATTGATCTGCTGATTGATAAGCTGGAAGAAGATTTTATCCCCAAAGCCCAAAAAGCTTTTCCTAAACGCAGTGACGACATTGATGAGCGATTTACACCGCTTAAAGAGTTGCAGCAAAACTCCTCCCACGCCCTGGTTAGTTCCCAGAAACGACTTAAACAGCACACGTCTGAGGGCAACACGGATTATGCGTATCTCTTTTTGACCACCGAAAGCGTCAAAAACAATCTTGAGACGTTAACCCAAAAAGATAAGGAATATCGGGCTGAAATTAATGAATTGTCCCAAAGCTATACTAAAATTCTGACAGATATGCGTATTGATTACTATGTAAAGGTGGGGCGATCATCGTGGGATGAATATTCTGATTACTGGAAAGAACATAAATATATTTATCCGCCTGGCAAAGTCGATTATAAAGTTTATGCTTTTTTCGCTAAGTTAAAACCAAACACAATGCCTGCGAGTTACATCAATAACCGGGGAATAAAAATACATATTCCGAAAAATTACTGGAATAGCCTCAAAATCAATCCGAAACAAAACTGGTCGCACGGGGATAGCCATGCTGAATTTTGGATCGAAAACGTATTTCCCAAAGCCTATCACAAATACCTGGTCACTAAAAATGGCGCACAGGAAAATACGGATTGGCAGGAAATCGACGAAGAGGATTATTACGATTATTATGATTATTTAGGCATGGAAATTGTCAGTAAACCCTATGGCTTTTTTGAAAAAGAGCGCACCAAAGAAGCATCACCGCCGGGAATGGCGTTCGTGGGCGACAAGCGTTATGGAAAATGGCGCACAGACAGCGCCACTGGTGATAAATTCTGGTATTTTTTAGGTGCTTACGCTTTTTTAAACCGCGGATCAGGTCACTATTATTATCGCAGCGACTGGGAGCGCTGGCGCGGGAAATACCGTAACCGAAAACCCTATTACGGCGGTGGCAGCAAAGCGGCTCCGCTTTATGGCACCTTCGGAAGCGATTCCCGCACAAACAGCCGCTATATGAAATCTGATTTTGCAAAAAGAGGCGGATTTAAAGCCCAAACGGCTTCTGTACGAGGGGCGGGGCCTGCGAGACGCGGAGGTGGTCCTGGAGGGAAAGGCAAATGATGAATGTTGAAGATAGAATGACGAACAGTCGAGTTGCTGTCATTCAATAAACTATAAAATAACTATTGGGGAGGTGGAACATGCCATTAAGTCAATTATTCGCCAATTTCGGCCTGGGTGCAGTTTATGCCGTCATCACTTTATTTTTCATTGTCATTGCCAAGAAAATCGCGGATAAGCGGACAGTTGCCATTGATGACGATTATGAAATCCGGGAAAAGAGCAACGCTGCCATAGGTTTTCGCAGAAGCGGCTTGTACCTGGCTTATGCCATTGCCTTTGCGGGAACGCTTTCCGGATCCGGAGCCGGTTTCGCTGCTGATATGCTTGCGCTTTGGGTTGACGGCGTAGTCATCACCGTGTGTCTGTTTGCCTGCCGTACGCTGAATGATCGGGTGATGCTGGCCGGTATCGATAATGATAAAGAGGCCGGTCAGGGAAATACGGCTGTGGGCTTGGCCGAGTGCGGCATGTACATTGCCACCGGTTTCGTTCTTAACGGGGCTTTTACAGGTACATCGGACAATATTATTCTTGGACTGATTAGCGCTATTGTGTTCTTTATTTTGGGGCAGGCGGCGCTTCTTCTTTGCGGTTATTGCTATGAAATCATCAGTCCCTTTCATGTGAAAGCTGAAATCAAAAAAGGCAATGTTGCCGCAGGCGTCGCCCTGGCTGGTGTAATAGTGGCTTTGGGTATCATTTTGCGGGGCAGCATCGCCGGGTCGTCTATGGGTTGGGCGGCAGATATGATCTCTTTCGCCCTCTACACCGTATATGGAATTGTACTCTTATTTCTGTTTAAAAAAGCGATCGAATGGCTTTTCCTGCCCAGAGCCTTTATAGCCACAGAAGTGGTAAGAGATCAAAACGTAGCTGCTTTAGTGGTGACGCAAGCAGGCATGATCGCTATTGCCGTGATTATCAGTGCGGTTATGTGAATGCAGCCTCGACCGCCAGACTTTCACAAATTGGGAGATATCGATAAATTCCTTGCGCATCCGGCCTTGAAGAAAACGCATGTTCCGATTTAATCCGGCGACATTTCTACTCGGCTCCAGTATGTTCGCAACCGGTGCCACCGGATTGGTTTTGGAGTATATTCAGGGCGCTATGGGGGCGTATCTTCTCGGCAACAGTATCGAGCAATACAGCATTGTTATCGGACTGATGCTTTTTATGATGGGCGTGGCCGCCAAGGTTCAGAAATATTTTAAAGACCAACGGCTCATCGAAAAATTCATTTTAATTGAAATCTTCTTAGCTCTCATCGGCGGGTATGCGCCTATAGCCACTTACTGGGCTTACGGTGTGATGACTCATTTCATACTGGCCCAGTACTTTTTCGTCATGTCCATCGGATTTCTGATCGGCCTTGAAATTCCTGTGGTCATGCGTATTAACGCGCAATACGCTGAAAAACTCAGTCTCAATATTGAGAGCGTTTTTGCCGCGGATTATATCGGCAGCCTCGTAGGCGCTTTATTATGGGTGTTTGTACTTCTGCGAAAATTTCCGCTCACCGAATCCGGCTTCATCATGTCAGGCGTGAATTTCACCATCGCGGTGACCACTTACGCTTATTTCCGGCATCGCGGATTTATTATCAACAAGAATTTAATCAGCACGTTGATTATAATCACCGCAGTCGCTCTTTTCATGGGGTTTCACTATAATCGGAGCTGGGTCATACGCCTGGAACAAAAACTGTATGATGACCCCATCGTCTTTTCCAAGACTACTGCGTACCAGCATCTCGTCATGACCCGCGACCGCCCGTTAGATGAATATCGCTTTTATATTAACGGCAACCTCCAGTTCAGCAGCATGGATGAGCAACGCTACCATGAACTCCTGGTTCATCCGGCCATGAACCTGGCGCAGAACCGCCGGCGGGTTCTGATTCTTGGCGGAGGTGACGGATTGGCGTTGCGTGAAGTACTCAAATATGGCGATGTGGATGACATCCTACTGGTTGATATGGACCCGGAAATGACAAAACTGGGGGCGAGCCATCCGGTTTTCCGCAAATTGAACCGGGACGCTTTTGATGATGCCCGTGTAGTCAGCATGATTGCCGCAGGTCTGACTTGGGGAGACCCGCAGCCTGTATTTCAGGAAACCGGGAAGAAAGATAACAAAACCGGACTGCCCCAAACCGAAAAGATCGCATCCGTCAGGATTATTAATATTGATGCGGACCGCTTTCTTTCAAAAGTCAAAGGAAAATGGAATATTGTTATCATCGATCTGCCTGATCCGTCTTCCATTGAGTTGGTCAAACTTTACTCCACCGTGTTTTACATGAAACTAAGACGGGTTCTGACCGACACAGGTGTTATCGCTTTGCAAGCGACTTCGCCTTATCACGCCCGCGAAAGTTATCTCTGTATTAAAAGAACGCTTGAAGCCGCACGACTGCACGCTATTCCGTTTCATGAGAATGTTCCGAGTTTCGGTGAATGGGGATGGTTTCTGGTGTGGAAAGACAGCGTGCCCCCGGCGAAAATTGATGCAAAAATTACAAGAATGCAAATTAAGGTTCCCACCCGCTACCTTACCGATGAAGTTTTCCAAAGCGCCCTTGTTTTTGGGAAAAACGAACTGCATTCATCCCATACAGATGTCAACACACTGATGTTTCCCGTGCTGCTGAATTACTATCTGAAAGATAGCTGGCTTGCGGATTGATGTAGGCTTTAAGAAAAAGATTTGGGGTTCGATGACTGGCGCCGGTCAAACGTAAATTGGCGGAGTCAGAAGCCAAACTCAAAGGGTATCGCAAGACATTGGAATCCGCCTACGGTGAAAAATTGCAACCTGTGCGGTTGAATTTTCCGTAGGGTGGGCATCGCCGGAAACTGATCCGGTATATAGCGCCAACCTTTGTCGGCGATGCCCACCGTTTTACCGCAAAGCCGGTGGGCAAAAGCTGTTTCCTTTAACGAAGTTCATCGCTTTGCCTAACTGTCAACTATGAACCATAAGAGTGATAAAACGTTGCCCACCCTACATTTTGCAAAGCGATCAAATCACGAAAAGTGTAAACCGACAAATTAAAGATGCCTGATGTCAAACCACTTTCCATTCCGCTACATTCCGCTTTTCCGTATCGAAATTAATCCCCATGAGAATAATTTTCTTGCCGCTCTGCTTGAATTTATCATCATAGCCTTTTTCGCGAATCTGTTTGATTCCGGCTTCGGCACTCTGATTGCACTTGAATTCCATCAGAAATATTTTGTCGGAAAATTCGACAACCAGATCGATTCGGCCGTCACAGGTCAGGATTTCGCTGAGCGCATTCACTCCGGAGGCGCAAACCATGAAATAAAACAATGTGTGAAAATACGCCTCGTCGCGTTTGGTTTCCAGTATGTAAGGTACTGATGCAAAAATTGCGCTTATGGTTTCGAAAAACAGTTCGAATTGTTCCTGACGCAGATAACCGGCTAGCAGCGCAAACTGAGACCCGTTCTGCATCCCCGGTGTATAGGACTGGAACAGCATTTCCAAAAACGATGTCTTGACCTCCTGATTGGGATAACCAAAGGTATAAAGTCGTTCGGTTACGTCTTTAATTGTAACGTAGCCTGTCTGAAACATCAGGGCTTCGGGCTTTAGATTTTCGAGTTCATAAACGCTGAAAACAGCTTCTGTGGCCTGCACGCCTTCAATTTTCGGCAAATACCAGTCATTTTCATTCAGCAGATTCACCAGGAATGTCGGTGTGCCGGTTTCGAACCAGTAGTTCTTAAAATCCTCATACTTGAGCGCGGACATAACCGAAAACGGATTATACACCCGGATATCGTATTTCGAAAAGCGGTAGCCATTATAGTACCGTTCAAGTTTTTTCAAAACTTCGGCTTCCGTTTTATCTGTATTTGCGGCTAACCGCTTTATGAAAGGTTCAAAAAATTTTTCCAGTTCATTCTGAGTATATCCCAACATATCTGCATACGGTTTTATCATTGTAATATCTTCAAGATTGTTGAGTTCCGAAAAAATGGAAACCCGGCTGAATTTGGATACGCCGGTGATCAAAACGAACCGTAATGCTGTCGCAACATCCCCGTCTTTAATAACGCCCAGAAAATATTTCAGAATATTCCGATTGGATTTGGCGGTTTCCAGCGCTGTCCCGCCTTGTCCAAGATGATCAATAATCGGTTTGTCATATTCATCAATGAGAATGACCACATGCCTGCCGGTTTTACGAAAAAGGGCCAGAATCAGTTCCTTAAATTGCTCTTTTATCAAAGGGGCGTCTGAAATCACATCATAAGCCTCGGCTGTTTTCAGCAGCGCTCTTTGCAGACTCTGTTTCAGACTCTCCGGTGTATCATGGCTGACACTGTTAAAATCCAGCAATATCACCGGATGCGGTTTCCATTCCCATTGTCCGTGTTCCGTAATCCACAATCCGTCAAATAATTCCTTTTTTCCCTGAAACAGGCATCGCAATGTGGAAACGGTCAAAGATTTGCCGAACCGGCGCGGGCGGGACATAAAATAATATTCACCTTCATCTGCCATCTGATAAATATGCCGGGTTTTATCCACATAAAGATAATTTCTTTCACGGATGCTTTCAAACGATGATTTGCCTATGGGCAGTTTTTGAAGTTTTTGCATCAGACACTCCTTTCGGATTATGATGATATGATTCTGATGATGATCTCATTAACATCCCTATTATAAATAAAATGGCAACTCAACCTTTTATATTTTATCATCGCTTTTGGAAAAGGCAAAATGAACGCTTCCTGAAAGACCGAATCCGAATATTGAATCTCTTCTGATTATAACGGATTTGGGGGGGAATAATAACACACCAGATAAATTATTATTTTTACCTCGAAGAGGTTTGATAATATAGCCTGTGGTTTCAACCACAGGTTGTGAATGGTAATGATGTTTGCGCCCTGAAGGGGCGTGGTATGATTAATCCCATCTGTTTCACATCCCGCGCCCCTTCAGGGCGCAAAATATTATTATCACTGACTTGGGGTTGAAACCCCAAGCTATAGGCTTTAAGAAAAAGCTTTTGGGTTCGATGTAGGGTGGTCATCGCCTGCTAACCATTTTGTATTATACACAATTTTACTTGGCGATGTCCCACCGGCTCACCCCAAAAGCTTTATCTTAAAAGCTATATATCACATTGCCGCTCTGCGGCATAACCTCCCCCAAATCCGTTATAATCAGTTTTTACCTATATTAATAAAGCAGTGTTATCAGTTCATTTGCGACGAACTATAGTTTGACTGGTGGGCACTGCCAGCATTATGATATGAGCTTATAGCCATTGTTCCAATAGCCCGTTGGATTTTTAGAATCGTTGTAATATTAAAAGCTTAAACACATTTGGGGCCAGAAAAAATCAAACAAAACCTTTAAAAAAATACGATTTTATCAAAATATGTTGGGCATCCTTCATTTGTCGGTTTACACTTTTTAATGTAGGGTGGGCAGAGTGTAACGGAACCCACCGCACCGAATTGCCATAAATGGTGGGTTCCGTTATACTCCACCCACCCTACGTCTGTCCCGCCTTATGTGGGTAGCCGAAAATCATATTCTGATATTTTCATAAATCCTCTTCATTTAATCAAAAAAAAAATACTGACATAAATAAAGAGGCAAATATCAGATGATGGTAATAAAATCTATAAAAAAATTGCCTCAGATCAAAATAATTGGAATACTATAATATGATTTTGGGGACCCCGGTAGGTGTTGACAACCTACACTCGGCAAGGTCATAATCTGTTATTTTCAAAATTATGGTTTCATTGTTCAGGTTTCAGTCTTTAGCGCAAACGTCCTGACACCTGAACACTGACACATGAAATCCGCACCTTAAAATCACAAATTATAGCTTTTGAGAGTATACCTTCACTGCCTCAACGCCTAAACGCATCCGCCTTGATATCATAGCGCCGCATAATCTGTTGCAACGCCTGACGTTCCAAGCCGCATTGTTTGGCCGCATGCG
>JAOZRC010000616.1 GCA_029940345.1 Desulfobacterales bacterium | reverse complement strand
GTTGCCGGTATGAATCCGACTTCGCTTATTTCAAGCCCCGGGCCGACCTGATGCTTGTGGGCGCTTGCCATGCGCCGGAAGGTCGCCCGGCACCCGCCTGCAGGATGAAATTCCAGGTCGGTGAGCACGCACGCGCCCTTGATGTTTACGGGAACCGATACTGGCAGCGCGGTTCCAATGGCCCCTGTTGTACTGAACCGGAGCCTTTCACCGTGATGGCGTTGAAATATGAAAACAGTTTCGGCGGCCCGGAATACGATCTGAATCCGGTGGGCAAGGGCTTTGGGGATGAAAATTCGGAAAATGCAGTCTGGCCGTTGCCTAACATCGAAGACTCGGACCAGCCGGTGGATGCGCCGGATGTTTGTCCACCGCCAGCCGGGTTCGGCCCCCTGGGCCGCTTATGGCAGGAACGTTTTGACAAACGGGGCGACTATGGCGGTGATTGGGTTGAGGAGCGCTGGCCCTGGTTGGCCGAAGACTTCGATTATAGCCATTTCAACGCGGCTCCCGAACAGATGCAGTTAGATGGCTACCTTCACGGGGATGAGTCGCTTTGTTTTGAGAATCTTCATCCCGTTCACACCCGCTTCGAGTCCGGATTGCCCGGATTAAGAGTACGTTGCTTTGTCATTGCCTTAGACGCACCGGATTCGGAAGAGACCGATTTCAATGAGGTCGCAATGAACCTGGACACCCTGTGGGTGGACATGGAAGCTGAAAAGCTGGTGCTGGTTTGGCGCGGCCAGACGGAAGTGTGGTCGGAAGAGTACCAAGAGGTTGAACAGATCTTTATCATGTCCGAACCGGTCAAAGAAAAGCGCGCTTCCCAGGAACAGTGCCTGGAAATGTTCATGGCCGCTCTGGCCGCGAACGAGGCGCAGTGGGCCATGGAAGAAGAGACGCCGAAACCGGCCGATGTGGCCGATTCCGCCAAACCCAAAGCGGCTGATGAAGCCGTCATCCCCGAAACCAAACCGGAACCGGCGCCTGAGGCCGGCGAGGACGAAACTTCTTCTGATGAAAAAATTGACGAAGCCTTATTCAAGAAACAGGTGAACGCGTTGCTCGCCAAAGCCGGTATTGATATGGAAAATCTGCCTGTGGAGGCCAAGGCCCGAATGGAAGCGGAACAGTCGCGTATTCTGTCCATGCTAAACGAAACAGATCCGGATAAGATCGCTGCGCGGGAGCAGAAAGAGCTTGAAGGCCAACTGAATGACGCCTTGACCCAGGCCGGTTTGGCCCCCCATAATCTGCCGCCGTTGAGCGCCAAGGCCAAGGCCGAACAAATTCGCTTCCTCGAGGAATTCGGTTTTAAAAGCACGGACCCCGCTCCTGACCCCCAAATGGAAAAAATGTGGACGGTCATGGCAGCCGTTTTGCCCCAGGCCGGCATTGATCCCGAAAACCTCACCCCGCTGATTGAGGAGGCCAAAAAATATATAGACCCTTCGGCTTTCAAAGAGGAGCCCCCGGCCGTTCCCCCGGAGGAACCGGTGGAAACCGAAACAGTTTCTGTCATGACCCGGGAAACCGTTCTGGATCGGGGCCGCAAGGGGGATGCGTTTGTGGGAGAAAATTTAAGCGGCCTGGACCTTTCCGGGGCCGACTTGCCCAAAATTGATTTTTCGGGAGCCGACCTGGCCGGCGTTTCTTTTGAAAATACGAATCTGACGGAAGCCTGTTTTGATAATGCCAGGCTCACCCGCGTAAAGGGTGCGGACGCTAATTTTAACGGGGCCGATCTGAGTAAGGCGGATTTTACAGACGCCGTTCTGACGCGCGCCCGGTTTGTTAACGCCATCTGCAAAAAAGCCATTTTCAAAAACGCAGCCTTAGAAGCAACTGATTTAAGCGGAGCGGTGCTTGAGGCGGCCGATTTTACCGGCGCCGTCCTGGAAAAAGCGTGTCTTAAAGAAGCGGATGCCACCGGTGCCCAATGTTCCGGCGCACGCTTGACCGAGGCGGATCTTAGCGACGGAATTTTTGAAAAGGCTGAAATTAAAGATGCGCTTCTCGACCATGTCAAAGCCGGGGACGCCAATTTCAGTGAAGCGGATTTGAGCGAATCCCAATTTGTAAACGCCGATCTCAGGGGAGCCGATTTCTCCAAAAGCACCCTGCACGGCGTTGAATTCAGGGGTGCCAATCTGGCTGAAGCATCGGTCGAAGCCGCCCAGGGCCGCGAGGTTAATTTTACGGAAGCCGTGCTTACAGAACTGCGTGCTTCGGAAGGATGCGATTTTTCCGGCGGTTGTTTCGTACAGGCAAGCGGCCGGGAATCAATCTGGCACAACGCCTGTCTCGACGGCACCGATTTCGCCCATGCCGCCATGGACGGCGCGGATTTTTCCGGGTCATCCCTAACAGGGGCCAACCTGTATGCGGCTTCCATGAAATTCGCCCGTTTTGCCAAAACCGATTGCACTCGAGCCGATATGCGCGCCATGAACCTGTTTGAAGCGATTTTCGAAAAAGCCGACCTCACTGAAACGGATATGTCCGGCGCCAATCTCTATTCCGCTGAGTTTCTGAACGCGGTGCTGGACGAAACCGTGCTGGATAACGCGAATTTAAAAATGACCAAACTGGCCATGCTGTCCATGCTGGCCGAAGACGAGGTGGCTTAGGTGAGATTTCCCGACCTACTGTTAAAGATGACCAAAATGGCAACACTATGAACCCATTCGATGAATTATTAGAAAATTTCGATCCCAAGGACTTTGAAAACTTCGGGAAAAATATTTTGCAACCCGAGGAGGTGCAGGCCCGGATCGAGGCCGGGGAATCGCTGGCCGGTGTTAAGCTGATCGGCCTTGATCTGAGCGGCTTCAAATTGCGCGGCGTGAACCTTGAAAACGCCATGATAATAAAAACGGACCTCACCCATGCCGATCTACAGGACGCCCGGCTCACTGGTATCTCTTTTAACGAAGCCAATCTCGCCGGCGCCAGTTTGAACAGGGCCGACCTTGCCGCGGCCATATTGATGAACACATCTTGCGATGGGGCTGATTTTTCCCACGCCAATCTGCAAGGAACCGATTTCAAAGCGGAATTGGCGCTTCAAAAGGATCCTTCCGATATCAAAGCCTCGCAGCGCGTGATCGATTCCATGCAAAAAGACCCCTCGGGCCGCGACCTGATGACACTGGACGTTGATTTAGGCGACCTGGGGCTGTCAATGGAAGACTTTGCCACCGGTGATTGCAGCTTTGTGGAGGCCAATTTTGCCCACGCCAACCTCAATAACGCCCATTTCACCGATGCCGCGCTTGAAGGCGTTAATTTCACCCAAGCCAATCTGGCCGGCGCTGAATTTGAAAAGGCGGCGCTGGATAAGGCCTTGTTCAATGAGGCCGATCTGAGCGGCACCTCTTTTGCGGATTGTACGATTACTTCCGGCGTTTTCAGTCAGGCTAAACTTGATTTCGCCCAATTTATCAAAACCGACCTTTCGTCAGCAACATTTCATTCCGCATCACTGCCAAACGCCAAATTTATCGAATGCGGCCTGAAGGATAACGATTTTTACGATGTCGCATTCAATGGTGTGACCATGGACGGAATTGATCTCGCCACGGCTGTCAATCTTACTAAAAAGATGAACGCCTGCACGTTCAGCAACTGCTTGCTTCCCGCCAAGGATTTTGGGGGCGGCCATATTGAGAACACCACCTTCTCTAAGACCGATATGCGCAAGACTTCCTTCCGCAAGGCAACCTTCGTTGATGTTTCCTT
>JAOZRC010000615.1 GCA_029940345.1 Desulfobacterales bacterium | reverse complement strand
AAATACCGTCAGAGTCCCATCGGGACGGCATATTTGTAGCAACATAACAGAATATTCGTAATTACACTACAAATATGCCGTCCCAATGGGACTCTGACGGAAAAAGAGTCGATTTACTACAAATATGTCGCCCCGATGGGGACTCTTGAGGATGCTTAATTTTCCCATAATTTTTAATAGGATACCGTCAATTGTTCATTTTAAGCATCACCGGTCTGGCGATCAACTCCTCAAGCGGTGAAATCGCAAATCCCTGGGATTTAAGACCTGTAAAAATCAATTCGGTTTCTTTCAACCAACTGGCAAACAGGCCTTCTTTGGGCGGGGTGACATCATGCAGCAGGATAATATCATCCGGCCGCACATGCGCCAATACTCTTGCACTTAGGTTTTTAAGTCGCCGATTGCCAAGATCATAGGGACGACGGCTAAAATTAACGGTGAACATATTTAATCCGTCAAGAATCCGTCCCAGTCGGGGATTGGTTACACCCACCGGAGGGCGGAACGCCAAAGGTCTGATTCCGAATTCGGCCAGCCTTTCCTGCGCGCGCTTCACTTCATCCATCAACGTTTCAGACGATTTTAGCATAAGCAGGTTGTCATGGCTGTATGAATGGTTGCATATCGTATGCCCGTGGGCAAGGATTTGCCGGATCAATTCTGGATAACACATCGCTTTATAACCGGTGACAAAAAAAGCAGCCGGGATTTCATATTGATGCAACAGGCGCAGTAATGCGGGGGTCGTTTGCGGATCCGGGCCGTCATCAAATGTCAACGCCACCGCTTTCAAACCGGACTGCCCCCGACTGATAATCGGAAGAAAAAAACTAACGCGCGGCAGAAACGGCGCAATCAGGCAGATGGCCAGAAACAGTGTTAGCGGGATAGCGGCCAGCCTGATATCAACCACGGCAAATAAAAGCGCCGCCAGAATAGCCCCACCACCAGTAATCACGGCCAATGATGCGGGGAAACGATTAGACGGGTGGCGCCGATTTTCAGATCGTTGGAATCGTTTCACGATATGGATTTGGCAATAAACCAGACCAATTCGCCTATTGAACCGGAAGGCGCCTTTTTTTGCAGTTTAAAGCCCGCTTGCGTAATATGGCTATGAATCGCGTCAGCCGTCCGATAATGGAGTGACGCTTTGAATAGGCGATGCTTAAAGTTTTCAAAACGCCAAATTGGGGATGGCCGTTTTTGTGGCGGAATCACCGCCCTGACAATGAGCAAAGCGTTGGGTCGCAGATTGCGATGCAACCGTTGCAACGTCTGTTTCAGATCCGCATCATTTAAAAAATGGATCATGTCCAGCATCAGCGCAATATCGGCCGGACTGTCGCCTACGGGAACCGCAGGCGCTCCGTTCGGTTTAACAACTCCTCCGGATCCCAGTGCCAAGGATGCGACTCTGACTCTGACGCGGTCGGGATCAATCCCATAAATGGTTGCTTTAGGGAAGCGTTCAAACAACCATGCGGCCGGCACGCCGTAACCGCAACCGATATCAATGATTGTTCGGATTTTTCTGGAAAGTTTCAAAAAAGCGGGAAGTTCACCGAACATGGCATCATAGCGCAATTTAAAACCGGCAAACAGTCGGGGATAGGCTTCCGCATGTTTATAACGCCGCAACACCCGCCGTTCAGACGTTACGGAACGACTGCGCATTGGCGCAGGGCGGAACAGATAAGCCGATCCCGGCGGCAGGAAAACAAATATGCCGATTAAGTTCAACAAAGCGCCTGATGATAAAATCACGCCGGCGCTTTGCAGCACCGGATTGTGCGTCAAACCGAGAACCGCGCATGCGCCGGTAATGGGTATAAACCCCATAAAAATGGCGAGCGTTGTTAATTTGAACGCGGGATGCGAGCAGCCGCCGTATCTCTGAAACGAGCGAATCTGAAAAAGGGCGTAACCCACACCGGTTCCCATAACGATGATCAACAGCGCCGATGCGTTGCGGTTCGCCAAATAGCCCATCAATCGCATCAATCCCAAAAGATTCAAAATGGCAAAAACGGCGGGCGTTATCGCAAGCAGGGTCAGTTTCCAGTCAAAAAAGAAAAAAAAGATCAAACCCGTCAAGCCAAAAGCGACAAAAGCGAGCAGCTTGAAATTCAAAGCGGCCCAATGCGGATCCTGACAGATTTCCTGAAAAAAACAAATCAGCATTCCCATTGTAAAAACGGCTGCGATCACGGCGCCCCGTTTGCCTGTTGCGCCAAAGCGCTCACACACAGAATAAAGAGGGGAACGAAAAGGGGTTGGTAAGGCCAGGGCAGTAATCAGTTTCGGAAAAATCGTGTGTACGAACAAAACTGCCAAAGTAACGCTGACAGCGCCCAACTCGCCCAGTTCCTTAAAAATAGTGATATCAGTAAAGAGCAGACAACCAAAAGCAAAGCCTGTCAATGCCACAAGCATAACGCCGATAGCGCGAAGTTCACGCGCAGTTTCTTGTCCTGCGGCGGCATCGAAATGGGTGCGCAACAAAATGAAAATGAAGCCATAATGTGATGCTGCCGCCAGAACAGGGCTCGCGAAACAAAGCGTCAGTATTTCAACGGATGGACGAATCAATACATATAAAAAGAAAGCGGCGGCCATTCCCATCAAACCCGGCAGAAACAAAATCAAAGTGTTGAGCGGAAATGGCGGCAACGCCCAAAACCCAAATAGCGCCAAACCAACCACTGAAATAACACAAATCATGACAGCATCCGTTTGTTCACACGGATAGGTGTCTGTTGTATGATTGATTTCAATCAGATAAAATCCGGCGATAAACAGAATTGCGGCCAGTAATGCCACAATTAAAATCGTTTTATTTGCATTCATGAGTGTGAGCGGTTTATTACCCAGTGTTGTAGCGGATTGCATAAGAGTTGTGGGGCGACATTCAAATAAAAATACAGAGATTGCTTATGGACCGCTTCCTTTGATCGGATATTTCGTCAAAATGGTCTGCAACGCCCTGATCAATGCGGGCAGATAGGACTGATCGACAGAAAAGGTAAACTCATGCCGTTCATTCAAATTGTCAGGCGTGATAAAAACAGCAAGCGATCCGGAACCCGTCTTGTCCAGTCGGATGCTTGCATCAAACTCGGATTCCATACAGTTCAGCTTGGCCTCGCCGCGGATTGTCTTATTCAACTTCTGCAATTCAAACATCCACTGTTCCATTTCAGACAAATGGATGATCGGGCCTTGTACGACGACTTCGGAAAAATCAGACGAGCAGCCTATCGTGACGACGAGCCAGTTTGCATCCCAGAAATCTGTGGAATTCTCAAACTGACGGCCGGAAATCCAAATTTTCAAACCGGACAGTGATATGTCGGGGGGCATCGAATTTTTCTATATCAATATTGTTGATGGGCATAATGTTCAAGCCAACCGATATTGAAAAGGGTGCTCCGCTCCGCAACACTTTTCAATCTTATCGAACTCAAAATTCATTTGATTTAAAGTGTTAAATCTAACCCTTGTTGGCTTTCTTCTCTTTTTTCTCTTTGCGTTTTTCTTTCAACGTTTTTCCTGATTTTTTCTTAACTGCTTTTTGAGCGTCTCTTCCTTTAGCCATGAATTCCTCCTTTGTTTCGGTTAGTTAATTGGGTTAGTTAAATATACTTATTGATTGTATTTCCATCATACTTGGATCGCAAGTAATCATTAGACAGAGTTGCAAGGATCACATAACTTGAAAACCTCCGGTTTTATCCGGTGTATT
>JAOZRC010000614.1 GCA_029940345.1 Desulfobacterales bacterium | reverse complement strand
TGTCAGAATAGCAACTTTTCGGCTAATTACCACAATATATTGTGGTTAGTTAATTCAAATACACAAGAAAAAATAAGCGAAAGGTAAGTAAATTCTATAATGGAAATCAATTCCTTTTTGGTAGA
Source organism: Desulfobacterales bacterium (assembly GCA_029940345.1). Taxonomy (GTDB): domain Bacteria; phylum Desulfobacterota; class Desulfobacteria; order Desulfobacterales; family JAUCGF01; genus JAUCGF01. The sequence continues at coordinate 3,630 of JAOZRC010000614.1, read as the reverse complement.
CAATTTCAAATAGTCGCCATTTGACATAACTAACCTCCTTGTAAATTATAGAATTCAGATTGTAGTATATAGCAATGATCATATCCAAATATCATAACATCAAATGAACACACCTCCAAATCTTTTTTTATTGACAAAAATTTATATAGCTGCAATGTAGCTACATTGTCTTTGATAAGTAGCTAAACTTGAAATTTTTCGACCTGTGCGGCTACAGTTATCAGCAGGTAGGGCATCTCCGGAAATAATTTTTGTGTACAGCGCCAATCTTTGTCGGCGATGCCCACTGAATTACTAAAAATGGTGGGCAAAGGCAATTGCTATAAACGGTGTCCGATGCTACACCTTGTTATCAGCTATAAAAAAGGCCAGTAAAAAACGTTGCCCACCCTACATCTGATAGCGACCGCACGGGTCGAAATCATTAGGAGAAAATAATGCTTTTAGAAGGAAAAAATGCGTTGGTTACAGGCGGTTCCCAGGGGATTGGCGCCGCTATATCTTTGGAGCTGGCTCGTGAGGGCGCTAATGTCTGTCTTACCTATCGCAAGCATAAAGCGGAAGCGGAAAAATATGCGGAAGAGATTCTGGCGATGGGCCGCAAGGCGATGGCCGTCAAATGTGACATTTCAGTTTATGCCGAAGCTGAAACGGTTGTCGAATCGGCAGTAGAAGCTTTCGGCAGACTGGATATCCTGGTGAACAACGCCGGTATGAACTGGGATGGGGTTTCCTGGAAAATGAAAGAGGAGCAGTGGGACCGTGTGATTGAGGTCAATCTTAAAGGGTATTTCAATTTTACGCGCCAGGCAGCCCCACTTTTTAAAAACCAGAAATACGGTAAAATAATTAACATCACTTCAATTAACGGTCTGCGCGGTAAATTCGGGCAGACCAACTATTCGGCTTCCAAAGCGGGTATTATCGGTTTTACCAAAGCGCTGGCGCGTGAGTTGGGCGCTTTTGGCGTCAATGTCAATGCCGTAGCGCCGGGTTTGATTGAAACCGCTATGTTAAAAGAAGCCGAATCCCGTGATCGGATTATTGAAATGGCCATGAATGAAATCGTTCTTAAACGCGTCGGCCAGCCCGAAGATTTGGCTAATGTCGTGGTTTTTCTGGCTTCGGATAAGGCGCGGCATGTTACCGGAGAGGTGATTAAGGTTGACGGCGGACAATACATCTAAATAAGGGAAAAATAATGTCTGAATTAAAATTTTTACAGTTGGAAAAAACAGATGGCGTAGCGCGCATTACATTGGCGCGGCCTAAGCACAATGTATTTAATATTGATATGATTAACGAATTCAACTCGGTCATTGAAGAGTTGAGTGCTGATGACGAGTTAAAATGCGTCGCCATTTTCGGCGAAGGCCGCAGTTTTTGCGCCGGCGTCGAAGTGAGCGATCACAAACCGGATAAGGTGGATTCCATGATTGCCGCTTTCGGACGTATTTTTGAACTGATTCATGCGCTTGAAATTCCCACGATTGCCGTTGTGCAAGGCGCTTGTCTCGGCGGCGGTATGGAGTTGGCCATTGCCTGTGATACGATTATTGCGGCGCAAGGCGCAAAATTCGGCCAGCCGGAGATAAAATTGGGCTTCTTGCCGCCTTACGCCGCCATCCGTCTTCCGCATCTGGTGGGACCGGCCAAAGCGGTTGAAATATGCACTGGCGGGAAAATTTATTCGGCTGAAGAAGCGCGCGCTTTCGGTTTTGTCACTTATGTGGCAGCCGATGACAAGTTGAAGGACGCAGCGGATCGTTTTATCGGAGAAATCCAGGCATGCAGCCCGCTCATTATCCGGCTGAATAAACAAGCAGTGAATAATCATCTCGGTATGACTTTTGCTGATGCACTTGAAAATGTGAATAACCTTTTTCTCAACAAACTGATGAAAACCGAGGACACCTTGGAAGGTATCGCCAGTTTTGAAGAAAAACGCAAACCGGAATGGAAAAACAGATAGTTGCTTGGTGTCATGTATCAAGAGCAAGACACTAAAATTGCTGAAATCTGAACACTGAAACTTAAATTTGTAAACTGAAAAATGAAAGATGCCAAAAGGAGGCCAGATGGCTCAGATAAATAAAATCGGTGTAATTGGCGCCGGCAATATGGGCAGCGGTATTGCCCAGAAGCTGGCTCAAGAGGGGCTGAACGTCGTGATGGTGGATATTAAGGATGAATTTGTCCAACGCGGTGTGAACACCATCAAACAGTTGCTTGATGAAGCGATGGCGCGTAAAATTTTCAAACCGGCGCAAGCGGACGCTGTTTTAGAACGCATTGAGGGGACAACGGACTTCAACGCGGTGGCCAATGCAGACATTGTGATCGAAGCGGTGTTTGAAGATAAAGCGGTGAAAACAGAATTATTTAAAAAGTTGGACGCTATTTGTGACGCCAAAACGATTCTGGCCACCAATACATCCAGTTTTTATGTTCGGGATTTCGCAGATCAGGTTGAACGCCCCGACCGGTTTGTCGGGCTTCACTATTTCTTTCATCCTGCCAAAAATCGTCTTTTGGAGATTATACCTCACGAAGGCACCAGTCAGGATACACTTGAAAAATCACTCCTTCTGGCTAAACTGCACGGCAAAACCGGTATTGTTGTAAAAGACGCCCCCGGTTTCGCTGTGAACCGTTTTTTCGTACCTTTTCTAAATGAAGCCGCACGGATGTTTGAAGAAAAAGTGGCGGACATCCCCACCATTGAATCGGCCGCTAAACAGGCGTTTAAAATCGGCATGGGCGCGTTTGAACTGATGAATGTCACCGGCATTCCCATTGCCGTACATGCGGCCACAACGCTTGGCAATGAACTGGGGTCTTTTTATGCACCGGCCGCCATTTTGAAACAGCAGATGGAGAAAAATAAAAATTGGGATTTGACAGGCGAAGCAGATGAATCCAAATTTTCTGAAGTGATTGAACGGTTTTACGGCGTCAACTTAGGTGTGGCCGCGGCGCTTGTGGATGAAGGCGTGGCATCTGTTGAGGACACCGATCGCGGTGCCAAAATCGGACTGCGCTGGATTCAGGGACCATTTGAAATCATGAATAAAATCGGGATTGATAGAACCTATCAGGCCGTGCAGGCGATTTGTGATCGTTATTCCGATTTTAAAATGCCGCAGGTGCTGGCTCAACAAAAAAAAAGGGGGACGCCTTTCGACTTCAAAGTGGTTGATATGGATGTCAAAGATGGAATCGCCTATATCACCATTAATCGTCCCGAAGCGATGAACGCCTTGAATGAAGCGGTTTTTATCCAATTATCTGAGCGCTTTGCCCAAGCCGAAGCCGATGCGGACGTTAAGGCAATTGTCTTCCAGGGAGCCGGCAAAGCATTTATAGCCGGAGCGGATATCCGTTATTTCGTTAAAAAGATCAAGGCGAATCAGATTGACGAGATTGTCCAATTCACTCGTGAAGGACATGAATTGCTACTTAAAATTGAAAATTGCGCCAAACTCACCATTGCCTTGTTAGACGGCCTTTCACTCGGCGGCGGAAGCGAGTTGGCTTTGGCCTGCCAGGCGATTGTGGCAACGCCGGCAGCTTCAATGGCATTTCCTGAAACGAGCATCGGCATCTATCCCGGTCTGGGCGGAATGTTGC
>JAOZRC010000613.1:1760-3759 GCA_029940345.1 Desulfobacterales bacterium | reverse complement strand
CATCAAAGGACGGAGAGTATAAAGCGATAAACGTATCATGACCTCCGTCGGAAAGAGCGGCGAATGTTGTTTCGATGGTGTAAGAACCCGCTGTTGATGGGCAGAATTTTATACTGTCATAATAATGATTTCCGATCAGCATATCACACCCAGCAACACCGCCGAGTGGGTCTTGGGCTGAAGTAAATGCCTTGGCTGTGGTGATGGTTGAGTTAAAAGTACTTGCCCAGCTTACGGTAGATATACACAGCAGCGCGCATACCAATACAAACCGGCTTATCAATGCCGTGTTCCGTACCGAACTGATAAACCCGCGATTCAAAGTTTTCGTATCATTTTTTGGTTTTATATTAATCATCTTTTTTCTCCTCCTTAGGTTATATTTTTTACAGCTAGCTTTGATGGTCTCGTAAAAAGTCAGAAAATCGTCATTTTTCTAATTTTGCATATAATGATTTCAATATGTTACGAGTCCTACTTTTTAAAAATTCGACTTCTTACGAAACCATCAGCTTTAAATTTTTAGCGTATGTTTTATTATCGTTAGAGTTAGTCTTATAAACGTATCCTTCTTCTGGTTCGATATTGTCCACCTGTAATTTTGTTATCTCAACCTCCTCGATTATTTTCTTATTTTGTTCTTCCATGTAGTATACATTTGGATCATGGTCTACATAAGTCACCAAAGATCGTGTTTAATATTGACATGGTGCGTTACGCTTCGCTAACGCACCCTACAATTAACGGGGGTTAAAAAACAAAAACGCCGCTCGTTCTCCTTATGTTACAAAGGCGGAGAACGACCGGCGTGAAATATCAAAGGGGCCTGCCCGAATTTTACAACATGGGGGCGCACCTCCAGATTGATTGATTGATTGATTGATTGATTGATTGATTGATTGAAAAATCCCTGCTTTTTGGGGAATTGTCAAACGCTTTTTTCAAAAAATCAGCAGCGGGGTTCATAGAAGTTTCCTTTTTTAAGAGCACTGAAATTTTTTAGTAGAACAGAGGAATTCTCTGTTTTACCTTCATCTTGTGGGATGATCGTATTATGAAAAGTGATTCAATATAGTTCTACTTTGGTAACTTAAATTTTGACAGCCAGAATCATAACAAATTGGCAACATGTAGGGTGGGTGGAGCCTGGCGGAACCCACCATTCGGCAATTTGGCGGCCATACTGGTGGTTCCGCCAAGCTCCACACACCCTACATATCAATTTACCAAAGTAGAAATAGTATATCGGAATATATATTATAATTTATGGTTTGTAAAATGTTTTTCCCACAAATCCGCGAAGAGCCCTGTAAGTTCAGCACTCCTTATTTTGACGGCAACGCAATATCAAAATCATACCCACGCGAATGCGCGGTGGGAAACTGGGCGTAATTGGCGTAACGCCGGCTTAGCGCCGGAACTGTTTTTTCCACATAATGCATCAATTCTTGAACTGAAACCGCGCCATCCCCCTGCTTTTTATCCGCCTTGCCATCCAATCCTTTGAGGAGCGAGAACGTAAAGATACCGTGTTTCAAGCTGGCCAGTTCCACCGCAAACTGGTCGCGGTCGGTGGCCGCCAGAATATGGACGCCTGAGGAACGCGCCATCATCCGCAGCGCCTTCATCCCTTGAAAATCCTTAATCGGTGACACCGCACCGCCTGAGTGACAGGCGTCGAGGATTAAAAACACACGATTGGCTGCAATCGCTTCGATCGCTTTTTTTAATTCTTTGGAGGAAAGCCCCTTACGCTTTAATTGTGCGGGTTTATCGGGACGTTCGATTTCGTGGGAAACAAAATACCATTCATTATCAGCACTCACGCCGTGTCCGGCCATGTAAATAACAGCGATATCCTGTTGTGCAACATGGCGCAAGGTGCGAAAAAGGTCTAAAATGCTTTGTTTAGTGGCTTTCTGATTGGTTACATGGCTCACGCGGGCTTGCAGGAAAGGAAACCGTTTTTGTTCAGATGTGAAAAAGGCTTGAACCGCAC
>JAOZRC010000613.1:0-1660 GCA_029940345.1 Desulfobacterales bacterium | reverse complement strand
GTGACGCCGTCTTGTGACGCACTGAGCGCATAGGCACCCTCATTGTCTATTTTCACAAAATTGACAGTGCCGTTATGGTTTCCCAAAAGTTTGGGTTTACCTCCTTTTTTCAGGCCTCCCAGGCGCACTTCGCCCTTGGCGTCGCCTGATGCCCAAAAACCGGACGCCTCATTCAAAGACAGGGCTGTTATTGCCGCTTTATGGGCTTTGATTTCACGGATCAAGGTGCCATCTTTAAAATTCCATAGATAAATATGACCGTTTTTATCCCCGCCGGCGACAATATTATTTAACTTTCCGACAGCCAATACCTGGATCGGTTTAGAATGTCCTTGATGTGTTAACAGCTTGGTGCCATCAGCCAAATTATAACGGTTAACCTTTCCATCCGCGTGAGCGCTGACTAAATATTTTCCATCTGAAACGATTTGCATTGCAATTATTTCAGAGGCCTGAATGTTGAATTGTGAATGCACTTTGCGGTTTTTAATATCCCACAAGCGCACCTTGCCCATAAGATCAGCCGTAATAAGTAAATCGCCAGCCTTGTTAAAACCGATATGGCGTATGTTTTGCAGATCAGGCGTTATCGCTTCAGATTCTTCCGGGACTTTTAAATTAAAAAGTTTGATGATGCCCTTCATATCTACGGACGCAACCATTTTATTATCCGGATGAAAGACCACATATACAATTTTAGCCTTATGGCCTGATAAAATGGCAATTTCCCTTCCGACGTTTAAATCCCATAACCGCAGTGTGCGATCTCCCACGGCGGTCGCCAGATAGCGCTCATCCGAACTTAACGCCAGAGCCGAAACTGCGCCGGTGGCACCTCTTGCGATCACCAGTTTGGGCCGGATGATAATATCAATATTTTTTTTTACAGCAGCTCGAACCGCATTGGCGCGTGATCGCATCACACCTATGGGCGCACGGGCATACACGCTAAATAGCGACAGACTGGCAATGACAAAGATCAATGTAATTATAATTGAGATGCGTTTCATTTTTGCTCCGTATTAATTAAGTACTCTGATTTTGGATTTTTCAGGTAGTATCCGCAAGCTGAAGCTTGCACTCCGGTTTAAATCAGGGCGATAGTACTCTAAAAGCGCCGGCCAGATCTCCGGCCATCCCTGATAATGTCCCAATTCGGGCAAAACAATCAAGCGGGCGTATACCGGTTGCACCATTCGTCGTAAATATGAATCAGCACAGATCGCAGGCATCACTGTATCATCCCCTCCTACAAAATGAATTTGAGGGATATGGGCGACTTGCTGAACGCTGTCCGCACTGTTCAGCGAATCATACAGCGGTGTGATCCGGTGATAATCAGTCCAGAAACGGTGATCCAGATTGCCCGCCACGGTGATAATTGAAATGACATCGGTGCGTATCGCCGCCAGTAAAACCGCTATGGCACCGCCGCCGGAATAGCCCACAAGATACAAGCGCTGAAACGGCGTCAACGTTTTGGCCTGCGTTAAGGCGTTGTCTAATGCGATGATGACTGTCTGAGAAAACCGCGCTGAAGTCCAATAAGCCGTTTGGCATTCTCTTTGGGTCTGTTCGGTGGTATACTGGCACGGGCGGCCCAGGTAGAGAATGGGCGCGACCGGGTCAGCCACTGCCAATTGCAGACCTGTGGGATGAT
>JAOZRC010000067.1 GCA_029940345.1 Desulfobacterales bacterium | reverse complement strand
AATTCCGAATTTAAAATTTTACTTGAACTTTTCATGCCAAATGTAATAAAATCAAACTTTAAATACACTCGTCAGTCATAAGTTCTTGTAACCTACTGAATTTATTGATATTTTAAAAATGGCTGCCTAATATTAATTTCCTATTATTTCAGATAGTTAATAAAACTTGCTGTCTAAATTACGAAGAACTTATGACTGTCGAGAAATACACAAGGTATCAATATATGAAAAAGAGTGCTTCATAAATCAATTATTACGCTTTGTAAATAATTATGTGTGTGTGGCATCGTGGCGGATTCAATTTAAATAGTATCCTAATCTGATTTTGGTTTTTCCGAAATAAAAGAGTGCAAACTTCAGTTTGCGTGTTCCAGCAGAAAAAACAAAAGTTGAATACTATATTCGACAACTTCAGGCACTTAAAACTTCAGACACTTGTTTTCAAACGCACCCAATATCCTATTAGTTAATCCGTGGATTCATGATTTTGCCGCTTATGATTTCTGGGCGCGGCCGCTGGGCCTGTTATCTTTGGCTTCTATTTTACGCAGCCACGGATTTGCCGTCACCTACATAGACTGTCTTGATCGTTTCCATCCGCGGTCATCACCGCAATCGGCAACTGCCCGATCAGGTCGCGGCCCTTATTTAAAAACACGAATTGCGCGCCCCCAGGGAATGGAAGACGTTAACAGGCGTTTTAGCCGCTATGGGATTAAAAAAAAGTGGCTTTATGATGATTTGGCAACAGTTCCGGAGCCGGCGCTGATTTTAGTTTCGTCAATGATGACCTACTGGTATCCGGGGGTACAGGAAACAATTGCGCTAATTAAGGATTGTTTTCCCGATACACCTGTGATATTAGGTGGTGTTTATGCAAGCCTTTGCTATGAACATGCCGTAAAGCATTCGGGTGCGGATCGAGTATATTCGGGCGTTTGCAATGCGGAGGTACTCAATGTGGTAGCCGATGTCACCGGTTTACCCGACCGCGGTATTGATATCGGTCTTCAATTTGATTCCGCTAACTTGGACAGCTATCCATATCCGTCTTGGGATATTCAGCGACAGATCGGATTTGTTCCGTTGCTCACTTCCACGGGATGTCCCTTTGCGTGCGCTTACTGTGCATCCCACTATTTAAACCCTTCTTTCCAGGAGCGAAGTGCTGATACTGTCGTGTCGGAAATTATTTTCTGGCATCAGAAATACAACATTAAGGATTTCGTGTTTTACGATGATGCGCTTTTAGTAAATGCTGACCAACGCGCGGTTCCGATAATGGAGAAAATTCTGAATGCCCGTTTAAAGCTTAGGTTTCACACGCCCAATGCGATTCATATTCGTGAAATCACTGCTTTGACAGCGAACCTGATGTTTCAAGTTGGGTTTAAAACAGTGCGTCTGGGGCTTGAAAGCGCCCTTTTTGGGGATAGGCAAAAATTAGACAACAAGGTGACAGCAGATGAATTCCGGAGAGCCGTTGCGCATTTGAAAGCTGCCGGTTTTAAAAAAAATCAGGTGGGTGCCTATTTGCTGGTCGGTTTACCTGGACAAACACTTTATTCAATTGAATCATCTATCAAATTGGTAAAAAAAAGTGGTGTAAGCCCTATATTGGCCTACTATACACCGATCCCTCATACCGTTTTATGGGATGAAGCCGTTAACTCCTCACGTTATGATCTTGAAGCTGATCCGGTTTTTACGAATAACGCTATCTTCCCTTGTCAGCAGAAAAATTTTTCATGGGAAGTGATCACATATCTGAAAAATTTAATTGCCGCATGAATAATATCTGCCCGATTACACAATAAAATGTCTGAAATATCCAGATGATTTGTTTCATTGTTTTGGCTGTTGTCGATGTATTTCCTTTCAATAAAAGCATCCCCCAAGCCTTTTGACCCAAATCCTAAAATCGGGCTTAAAATTGGGTAGTTATCTGAACTCTGAATTTCCAAATTCGATATCTTAAGGAAAATTTCATGGTCAACGATACAAATTCACTCATATTAATTGTAGATGATAGTTTGGGCAATTTACAAATTCTGGCAGATATGCTCAGAAGTAAGAATTATCATCTCCAGGTGGCCCGAGATGGAATCGCTGCCTTGGAAGTGGCCGCTCAAAGAGCTCCTGATCTGATTCTGATGGATGTCGTTATGCCCGAAATGGATGGCTATGAAGTCTGCCGTCGGCTAAAACGCCAGCCAGGGACAAAAGAGACGCCAATTATCTTTATCAGCGCTCTCAGTGACATTGATGATAAGCTGAAGGGCTTTGAAGCAGGAGGGGTTGATTTCATAACCAAACCCTTTCAGCGAGCTGAAGTGTTTGCCCGTATCAACACCCATCTCAAATTGAAATATGCGCAGGAAGAACTGAAACGGCACCGGGAACATCTGGAAAAACGGGTTCAGGAACGCACAGCGGAATTAAAAATTGCCAAAGAGATGGCGGAAGCCGCCAATCTTGCCAAAAGCGAATTTCTAGCCAATATGTCCCATGAAATTCGGACGCCTTTACATGGTATTTTGAATTATTCTGATTTTGGAATCAGGAATATAGAGAAAGCGACGCGTGATAAATTTCTGACTTATTTTAAACAAATCGGCATTTGCGGGGAAAGGTTGATGCAATTGCTGGCTTCTATTTTGGAGCTGGCCAGTTTGGAAACCGGACGGGTAAAATACAAAAAAAAACAATATGATACGCTGCCAATTATTAATTCGGTGATTGCCGATTTATATTCGGAGGTGCGCGCGAAGCAACTCTCCGTGGAATTGACAGAGCCCTTGTCAGAGGAAAAGATTTTTTGCGATCAGATGAAAATACGCGAAGTGTTTCATCATCTTATTTCAAATGCGGTGCAATTTTCCCCTGAAGGCAAGAAGATAACGATTCGTGTTCAGAAAGGCCAAATTGAAACAACTGACAACACCAAGATTCCGGCTGTAAAAATATTTTTTATTGATCAAGGCATCGGAATTCCCCTGGCAGAATGCCAGAATATTTTTGACAGCTTTATTCAAAGCAGCAAAACCAAAACAGGCGCAGGTGGTAAAGGCATCGGTCTGGCAATTTGCCGTAAGATTATCGAAGGCCATCAAGGTGATATCTGGGCGGAACAGAATCCCTCGGGTTCCGGGAGTCAATTTATAGTTGCTCTGCCCGTGGAGGAAATCATTTAAAGTGTAAACAACTTTAGGCATCCTTCATTTTCCAGTTAACAATTAGGTAGTCATAAAGAAATGCGAACCACGAATAAACGCTAATGAACTCTGATAAAAATCAATCATTCGTGTTTATTAGCAGTTCGTTAAGGGCCGCACTCCTTCAAAAGTGTAAACTACTTTTAGACTGATATGAAGGATGCCTGAATTTGAATAAGATACTACTTTTTCTTTTTTGTGGTTTTTTTATAAAACTTACCATTTTTCCATACGCCTTTATACTTACGGCCATCAGGAAATATTAACGTACCTTTGCCGTTACAATTATCATTTCTCCACTGGCCAACATATTTTTTCCCGTCCGCATAAAGCATGGTTCCTTTACCGCAAAAACGGCCATTTTTCCAATTGCCAATGTATTTGGAACCATCGGCCAAGGTCATCGTTCCCTTGCCATTATACCTGTCTTTTTTCCATTGACCTGAATATTTACACCCGCTGGGATAGATCATAACGCCTTGCCCTTGACGAATGCCATTTTTCCAAGCGCCTTTATATGTCTGGCCATCAGGATGAACGAATGTACCTTGGCCATGGTATTTACCTGCGGACCAGGAGCCGTTATATTTTTTACCATCAGGAAATAGCATGGCTCCCAGTCCCTCAAAGTTGCCATTTTCCCAATGCCCATCGTATTGGGACCCATTCGCGAAGTGCATAACGCCTTTACCGTTAAACTGATTATTCACCCATTGTCCGGAATAGCGACGGCCTTCGGAATAGTGCATCACCCCTTTACCCGTAATTTTACCCATTACCCATTCTCCGTTATATTTATCACCATTGGCAAATTTCATCATTCCGTAGCCATGGAATTTTCCCTTTTCCCAGCTACCCGTGTATTTTTTACCGCTATCAAAATTCATGACGCCATGTCTATGGAATTTGCCATCTTTCCAGTCACCGACATACACATCGCCATTGGCAAAGAGCATCGTTCCCTGACCGTTAAAAACATCCTTACGCCATTGTCCCGTGTAGGTTTGTCCATCGGAAAGCCTAAGCGTACCTTGACCGCACCGTTCACCATCCTTCCAATCACCAACATATTTTCCACCATCAGCGTAGCGCATGGAACCCTGACCATTTTGCGTCCCATCTAACCAAAGTCCGCTATATCTAGCGCCTGAAGGGAAAATAAGCGTTCCCTGACCGTTTAACTGTCCGTCTTGCCATTCGCCGATATATTGTTTGCCATCAGGATCATTCATGGTTCCATGGCCATTGATCTTGCCGTTCTCCCAATGCCCCGTAAATAATTGGCCACTGGTGAAATGCATAACACCATAGCCATGATGTTTACCATTGCGCCAATGACCGTTATATTGGTCGCCATTGTTATATGTTATTATCCCTTGGCCATCGCGTTGGTTTTGGCACCAGTTCCCAATATATTTTTTCCCGCTTGAAAAGGTGTAGGTTCCCTGGCCGTCAAATTTTCCGTTTTTCCATTGGCCGCTATACTGCTCACCGCCTGGAAGCATCATAACACCGGGGCCATTTTGACAATCTCCACGGATACATTTTGCCAGTAAACCGTTCGGAGCCACACCGACCAGGATTGCAAACAAAACTAAAATTGATAAGTGTTTCACTGTAAAATTTATCCCAAAATTTGTATTGCATTCCCGGGTGTAGAAATTTAATTTGGGAAGTTGAATCATTGTGGGAAAGGTTGAGAAGTTATGCTTAATGCGCTGTGGTTTTTGTTAAAATAAAAAGATCATTCAATATTTCGCTGTTATAAGATTAAACTCTTAGAGCAAATATTAAGCATTGGATTTATCGTCAATCTTTTCATGTTCTTTTTTTTCCGAATCCGAAGTGGCACCTTTAAAATTTCGAATCGCTTTACCCATTCCTGTGCCGATTTCCGGAAGTTTTCCGGCCCCGAAAATAATTAAAACAATTATCAGAATAAAGCCAAGTTCCCACATACCTATTCCAAACATAACAGCCTCCTAGTCGTTTAACGACATTGTAAAATAAATTTACAGATCAAATAAAAGCACTCCCTATTAATCGCAAAGCCAAAATATCACGCTCTATATCATCCCCCCCATGGCATGTCAATCTTTTAGGATTTGACTTTGATTCTAAACAGATTAATGTTTGGCAGCATTTTGGGAAAAAACTTGAAAAATATCACTTTTAATTCCATACTGCAGTTATTTTGCGTCAATCATAAGTAACCGGCCATAAGTTTTCTGGTTCTTTTCGCCACTGTTCCTATAATAATCTGGGTTAAACACAGGAAAACTTATGAACGGTTATTTATTATTCAGAACAGAGAGAGGAAGCAGTGGAAACACAATCGACGTCTTATTTAAAAGGCCAGTTTATTTTGGCTATGCCCGGTCTGGCTGACCCGAATTTTGCGAAAACCGTCACCTGTATTTGCGAACACACGCAGGACGGTGCCGTGGGGATTTCAATCAACCGGATAGGAACTGTCATTTTCGGAAAGGATCTTTTTGAGGGGCTTAATATGGACTACTCGGCCAATGCGGCTGAGATTCCCATATTCATTGGCGGGCCGGTTCATATGGGCGAGATATTTATCCTTCACGGTCCACCCTTGAACTGGCAGGGCAGTTTTCTGATCACCCCATCCTTGGCCATGAGTCGGTCAACGGATATAATCAAGGCCATTGCAACTGACCGGGGGCCGCAGTCCTTTTTAATCACTTTGGGATGCGCAGGCTGGGGCCCCGGCCAACTGGAAGCGGAAATAATGGAAAATATATGGCTGATAAGCCACGTTTTTGAAGAAATATTATTTAATACGCCCGTGGAAATGAGATGGGAAACGGCTATCAACAAATTGGGAATAGACCCTGATATGTTGTCGAATACAGCCGGTCATGCCTGAAACCGAACACTCTAGCCCTGTGTTTCTTTAATCGCGTTATTTTTTTTCTTCGGCTTGGGTTTCTTTTTTTTGAGACATATCTTATCTTTTTTGACAAAAGCGCATATCTTGGGATTATAATACTCTTTACAATTTAAAGGGTTATAAAGAGGGCATTCAGGATATTTTTCCGACATTGATTCGCTTTCCTTATAAGTATCTGATAATTTAATTGATGCTCTTTCAAAGTTTAATTCTTTTTACACGCTATGTATCATAAAAAACTTAACGTTACAAGATATTATGTGTATGCGTAACAATTTTGACCGCTAAGACTGTTTCCTTGACACTGTTCGGCTATGTGATACGATATAACTCGTCAGTTACACGTTTTGAGTGTTAAGTTTCAAGTTGTCACGTAACCCCTTGAATTGATTGAAACTTATAAATTCAATACCATATTTTCGGTTTCAATGCTTTCAGTAACTTATAAGAACTTATGACTGACGAGGATATAATAATATTACAAAATATCGGAATACTGTACACTTTAAATTTGCGAAAGTTCCGTGAGTTACAATAATTGAAATAACTCATCACCATATCAATCTAAAACCAGTTTAATACAATTTTTAAATCCATGCTAAAATTACAACTACCCACGCTTCGATCCCGCCACCGCCACCTTTTAGCCCTGATTAAAGAAAACCGCTTTCGGCTTTTCCTGGCAATGTGCTGTATGCTTATGATGGCGGCATCTACAGCGGCATCGGCTTATATGATCAAACCCGTATTGGATGATATTTTTTTTAAGCAGGATGTCTCCATGCTAACCCTGTTACCCTTCATCGTCGTTTTAATCTATATCGTTCGCGGTTTAGGAATGTACGGTCAGGAATATTTTATGACGTATGTGGGGGAAAGTGTTATCCGACGAATTCGGAATGATCTTTATGACCGAATTCAGGATTTGCCCCTGGCTTTTTTTCAAAAAGAAAGAACCGGCGTTTTGATGTCGCGCGTGACCAATGATGTTTCTGTAATCAAAATGATGGTCTCTAATGCCGTTACCGGTGCATTGAGAGACTTTTTTACGATTATCGGATTGACTGTTGTTATTTTTTATCAAAACTGGAAAATGGCGCTATGCGCTCTTGCAATCTTACCGATCGCTTTTTTCCCGATTTTTATATTTGGCCGGCGCGTGCGTAAAGTCAGCACCGGGTGTCAGGAATCGATGGCCGACTTAAACGCTTTTCTTCATGAAACTTTTGTCGGCAACAAGATCGTTAAAGCTTTCGGAATGGAACCGTATGAAAAAAAACGGTTTCATAAAATGACTGATGCATTGTTTAATCTTGAAATTCACGCTGTTATAGCCCGTTCGCTTTCTTCGCCGATTATGGAATTTTTAGGCGGCTTGGGGATTGCTTTTATTATATGGTATGGTGGGTATAATGTCGTTACGGGCGCTTCAACAGCGGGCACTTTTTTTTCTTTTATGGCAGCCGTTATCATGCTTTACGACCCGGTTAAAAAATTGAGTCGTTTGAATAATTCGGTGCAACAGGGATTGGCCGCCACCGACCGTATTTTTGATATTATTGAAACGGGTTCCGATATTCTGGATCCGCCGCACCCCAAACTGATTGGGAATGGGAATCACGCGGTCACTTTTCAAAATGTCTATTTTCGTTATGATAAGACGGATGTGTTGAAAAATATCTGCCTTAATGTAAAGGCCGGTGAAATCGTCGCTTTAGCCGGTATGAGCGGCGGCGGAAAAACCTCTATGGTCAATCTGATCCCACGGTTCTATGATGTGAGCGACGGGTCCGTTCTTATTGACGGTGTGGATATTCGCGATATTGAGATTAAAACACTGCGGAATCGAATTGCGATTGTCACACAAGAGCCGATTTTATTCAATGATACTATTTTCAATAATATTGCCTACGGAAACCGGAACGCATCCTTAAAAGAAATTGAAGACGCCGCACGTGCGGCGTATGCTTATAATTTTATTCAATCGTTGCCTGATAAATTTGAAACCCAAATTGGAGAGTTAGGTTCAAGGCTTTCCGGTGGCGAAAAGCAGCGTTTATGCATCGCCCGTGCGTTAATAAAAGACGCACCGATTTTAATTCTTGATGAAGCGACTTCTTCCCTGGATAGTGAATCGGAGTTACTGGTGCAGAAGGCGCTTGGAAATCTGATGCAGGGGCGCACAACGCTTATCATCGCCCATCGCTTGTCCACCATTGGGTATGCCCATCGAATTGTGGTAATTGTTAATGGTAAGATTGTGGAAGAGGGTGCCCATGAAGAACTCCTTCGTCGTCAGGGTGAATACGCCAAACTTTATCGGATGCAGTTCGCTAAAGAAAATTCCTGATTAAATCCTGATCAAACTAAGGATATGCGCCGTGTTTAAACGATTGAAAATATATCTGATCGCCTTCACCCTGGCCACGATTCTTTTTGTTGGATTTCCTGAACTGGATATTTGGTTCTCCTCACTATTTTTTGAAAAAGGCCATTTTTTTTTATACAACTCCCTTACGATCGTTATCATTAACCGGTCAGTAGAAGTGATTGTTGGGATGTTAAGTATATGCCTCATCATCCTGCTTTTATGGAAACACAACCCGTTTTCAATGAATAAAAAGTATATGATATATTTATTGCTTGTTTTAATTATAGGGCCGGGCTTAGTTGTCAACGTCGTGTTCAAAGATCACTGGGGCCGGGCTCGACCCGGTCGGATTGAGGCATTTGGCGGCGTCCAAAAATTTACACGTGCATTTGTCATATCAGATCAATGCCAGAAAAATTGTGCTTTTGTTTCCGGCCATGCTTCTATTGGCTTTTATTTCGTTTCATTTGGTTTTATTTGGCGTACACATCGTAAAAAAATTATTGCCGGCGCGATTTTTTACGGTGCGCTGATCGGTTTGGCTAGGATTCTACGGGGTGTGCATTATCTAAGTGATATTGTTTTTGCATTCTTCTTTGTTTATATCATCGCGTTTTTGATCTATGAATTCATGTTCATTTTTCCTTATCGTAATAAATCCCCTTCATCCGTATAAAAGCTGTCCGCTTTTCGCACATGTATAAGAACTTTTGCCTTTACAATAAAAAGGGCGGTTCAACGAGAACCGCCCCTGCTATGATACTGATGTTTAATTCGTGTTAGTGAATCGTAATTGCCTTTGATTTGTTTTCTTCCGGTTTGGGAATATTTATTTTAAGAACACCGTCTTTATATTCCGCTTTAACGGCCTCAGAATCAACATCGCCGGGCAATTTAAAAGACCGTTCAAACCTTCCAAAACAACTTTCGCGGCGGAAATATTTGTCCTCTTTGACTTCATTGTCATAAGAACGCTCTCCTTTGAGGGTCAGCACCTGGCCTTTAAGATCGACAACAATATCTTTTTTTTCAATACCGGGAAGTTCGGCCTTCACAACAAAGTTATCTTTATCATCATAAATATCCACACGCGGACTCCAGCTTGGTTCTTGTGTTTCCTCTGCTCCTCTTGCAGCCGGATAAAAAAAATTATCAAACACCTGGTTGAAATGGTTCTGAAAACTGAGCCTATTCCCCATCGGGTTAAATCTTACAAGTTGCATAATCGCACCTCCTATTGAATTTTGGGGGACGCCTTTTATTTAGCATCCCTTTAATTATATTAATTTTGCTTTTTTCCTTCGTTGAAATTAAAGTAATCATAATTAAGTGCATGTCAAATAATAAAACATATTAAATCAATTATTACTTAATAGGCATTAACCATAATAGTAATGTTTGATGGCGGGTTACAGAAAACACATACATTTTGCTTGTAATTGACATCATTACAAAGTATAGAACAAACAAAAGGTTGAGGCAGGTTCACTAATTGCAGGATGTATTCAAAAAAGAGAGTAAAACAGAGGGTGATTATGAATTCAATAAATGAACACCTGTTTATAAATCCTGATTTCAATATTGATAAAAATCATAAAGACATCACGTCGCCATTTAAAATCGAGGTTATAGCGTAATATAAATCATTATAATTATTATTCAAAAAAGGAGGGAAAGGATGTATTGCAAAAAGTTAGTCGCAGTTTTGGGGGTGTTGGCCATTGTTCTGATGGGTGGGAATGTTATGGCGAAAACAATTAACATTGACATTAATTGCACCATGAAACCCGGAGGCTCCGAAGAAGCCGCCATTAATAAATTCAAAGAGTCAGTTGAGAATAATTCTGCCGGAAACATGAAGGTAAAAATTTTTATGAGCGGGCAACTGGGCAAAGAAAAAGCGGTATTAGAATTGATGAAAATCGGTCAAACCCAGATGGCTTTGACCGGTGGCCTGTTTCGCACCATGTTTGCCAAGGAATACGACCCGATTACCATACCATTCTATATGCCGTCATGGGAAAGCATTGTTGCTTACCTGGAGGGGCCCATGGGGAAAAAAATTGGGCAACTGGCTGAAGAAAAAGGCGGCGTTTTGGACTTCGGTCCTCAAAAGCGAGCGCCACGGCAAATGACTTCCAATCGTAAAATAACAGGACCGGATGATATTAAAGGGCTAAAAATGCGTCTTCCCGCGATTCCGATCTGGGTGGATGTATGGAAAGAGGTTGGCGCCCTGCCAACCGTCATTCCGGCTCCGGAAATTTATCTGGCAATGAAAACCGGCCAGGTTGAAGCCCATGAAAACTCACTTGTATCGCCCTACTCGCGTAAACTCTGGGAAGTCCAAAAATATATTATCCTGACAAGCCATGTATATTTCCCCTGGCACTGGGTGGTCAGCAAGGCTTGGTTTACCAAACTTGATCCCAAGAATCAGGAGATTATCAAAACCGCCATCGCCGAGGCTCGCAAGTACGGCACGGCAATGGAAGATAAAAAAGACGCTTTTTATACAGAGGAATTGAAAAAGAAAGGTATGGAATTTATTACTCCGGATGTAGCGGCCATTCGCGCCAAAGCAATGCCGGCGATTGAAAAAGCGATTAAAGCGTTAGCCCCTGGCGTTGCTGAAGAAGTGGCGCGGGTTTCTAAACAGTAGTTCCAATCCGGCATACTTTGTTTTCTCGTTCCAACGCTTCGGCGTTGGAACACAGGAACCATCACACTTGGAACGTTCGCCTTACGCTTATGAAATTCATTGTCAGTTTTTATGATTTTACGGCATTGATCTGTTTCAGTGCTATGTTTGCATGTATACTGATTGAAGTCGTCTGCCGGAACCTTTTTTTCATGCCAACCACTTGGGCGGAGGAAGCTTCGCGCCTTTTTTGCGTATGGAGTGTTTTTTTAGGTTCGGCATCCGCCTGGCGCCGCGGTGCACATATCGCCATTGATGTTCTGAGTGCAAGAATAAGCGGTTTCAGTAAAACAGCACTGCAAGTGTCAGTAAACACCCTCTGCTTTGTATTTCTTTGCGCCGTATGGTTGGGCGCTCTGTCCATCATGCAAACCAGCTATCCCTCCAAGACGACGGCCTTAGAAATCAGCATCAGCTATTTCTATCTGGGGCTTTTCCTGGGACTCACCGGAATGGTCATTTTCCAGTTAGATGTGATGATTCGCATCATTAAAGATCTTTTTCTGACGGGAACCATTGAGCAAGCCAAGGATTCACTTTAATGGAAATGCTGGTTGTTTTTATCGGCCTGTTAATTATTTTTTTTATTATGGGCGTTCCCGTCGGTATTTCTATCGGCCTGACCTGCATGGCCGTATTATGGGTACAAAATGATTTTGTCAGCATTCCGCTATCCCTTTTCCCCTTAAAAATGATGCACGGCATCAATAGTTTTCCCATTTTAGCCATTCCTTTTTTCATCTTAGCTGCGAACGTGATGAATGCGGGCAGTGCCACGCCCCGGATTTTTAATTTCGCAAACGGCTTGGTGGGACATTTGCGGGGTGGTTTGGGCCATGTGAATGTCATCGCCAGCATGATTTTTGCGGGCATGTCCGGAACCGCCGTCGCCGACGCCGCCGGGTTGGGAAGTCTTGAAATAAAAGCGATGCGCGACCAGGGGTATCCGTTGCCATACAGCATCGGCATCACCGGCGCTTCATCGGTCATCGGCCCGATCATTCCTCCCAGTGTGGCGATGGTCATCTATGGATGGCTTGGGGATGTCAGTGTGGGAGCGCTTTTTATCGGCGGCTTGATTCCCGGTGTTCTGATGGGACTCAGTCTTATGGCGATGACCGTCATTCTTTCCTATCGGATTAACATGCCCATTCAGCCTCGTCCGCCAATCGGCGAAGTGTTCCGGCTTTCACAACGGGCGCTTTTATCACTGATGGCGCCCGTTATTATTGTCGGCGGCATCTGGTCGGGCGTGTTTACGCCGACTGAATCCGGCGTCGTTGCCAGCGCGTATGCCATTGTTTTGGGGATGGTCATCTATAAGGATATCACTTGGGCAGACTTGTTAAAGGTATTTCAAAACACGATTGCGTTTACAGCCATCGTTCTATTTATTATTTCTTTGGCAGTTCTCTACGGATGGCTATTGGTGCGGCTGCAGATTCCGTTGACGTTGGCCGAACTTGTGGTACGGGTTTCTACAAATACAACGGTGCTGCTAATTCTGATTGTCCTCTTTTTTCTGATTGTCGGATGTTTTATGTCCGTAATCGAATCGGTTCTGATTTTTACACCGGTGATGGCGCCAATGGTGAAGATGCTTGGAATAGACCCGCTTTTTTTCGGTGTCTTAATGGTGATCTCCCTGTCTGTGGGCGTTATCACCCCACCATTCGGCAATGTTATCTATGTTATGGTGGGAATTACGAATTCCTCTTTTGAAGATGTTGTCAAAGCGATCTTACCATTTCTTATACCGATTTTGGCGGTAATTTTGCTACTGGTGTTTTTCCCTGGATTGGTCACTTTTCTGCCTCGGTTTGTTGCGGGTTAAGGGGAAAATATTGCAAAAACAGTTCAGGAGATTTTCACAACGCTCCGCCAATCCGGAACAACCACTGGTCTGGAAGACCGGATGATTACCTTTGATGCGTTTAATCAATTGATGGGGCTTGAGGAAGTTCGTCAGAAAGTATCCGATTATAAGGTTTCAGATTGATTTCTATACGGTAGCTTTTGAGATCGTACTTTCATGCAATTTCCCTGCCCCAAGTTCTTATCCTCAAAATGAAAGGTAATATATGGATAACGATATAAAAAAATATGACAATGGCGGAACAGCAGAAAATTTTAATAAATCTAAACGGGAAACAAGCAGATCGGACATATCTGAATGCAATGAAGACGCAGATGATGACGAGGTTGATTCAGTTAATTCTTCTTCAATCGCAAAGGATAAACCTGTTGATTTAAATGACGCGGGTGAACCTGAGGTTGAGACTCTTTCATTGCCAAAGAAGGAAGCGGAAAAGTTCGAAAATGATGATAATATTCTTCTGATTAAAGACAATATAGTAGATATTCGCGATTATTTGGGACGTTTGGAAAGAGAATTTCAAAGCAAATTGCAATACGATAAGCATAAAGAAAAAATTATAGATACGCTTCACAGGGAATTGCAGGATTATAAAAATGATGTGATAAAGAAAACTATTCAGCAGGTGATTATGGATATCATTCATACTGTTGAGGATATGAAAAAACTTATTAACCACTATCAGGCGGAGCAACCTGTAAACCTTGATCCGATAAAATTGCTTAAACTCATGTCTGAATTTCCATCCGACCTGGAAGATTTGCTTTATAAGCAAAGGGTGGAACCTTTCTGCTGTAATGAAACTGATTTTAATCCTTCTTGCCAGAAAGCCGTTCGAACCCTGAAAACGAATGAGAAATCCAAGGATAAAAAGGTGGCGCGAAGTATTCGTAGCGGATATGAATGGGAAGGTA